>NZ_JBEXRZ010000056.1:0-38561 GCF_040613325.1 Streptomyces sp. NPDC006283
GCACGCTGCGCGGCCACGCGGTCGCCGACGTGATCCACCTGCTGGCAGAACTGGTGGAGAACGCCACGCTGTTCTCCGCCCCACTGCCACGAACAGGCTGCCGCTACAGCTTCTCGATCACGTAGTCGATGCAGGCCGTCAGCGCCTCGACGTCCGCCGGGTCGATCGCCGGGAACATCGCCACCCGCAGCTGGTTGCGCCCCAGCTTGCGGTACGGCTCCGTGTCGACGATGCCGTTCGCGCGCAGCGCCTTGGCGACCGCGGACGCGTCGATCTCGTCGGCGAAGTCGATCGTGCCGATGACCTGCGAACGCTTCGCCGGGTCGACGACGAACGGGGTCGCGTACTTGGACGCCTCCGCCCAGCCGTACAGCGTGCGCGAGGAGGTGGCGGTGCGGCGGACCGACCAGTCCAGGCCACCCTGGCCGTTGATCCACTTCAGCTGCTCGTTCAGCAGGAAGAGCGTGGACAGCGCCGGGGTGTTGTACGTCTGGTTCTTCAGCGAGTTGTCGATCGCCGTCGGCAGCGAGAAGAACTCGGGAACGTGCCGGCCCGAACCGTGGATGCGGGCGGCGCGCTCGAGCGCGGCCGGGGAGAAGACACCGATCCACAGGCCGCCGTCGGAGGCGAAGGACTTCTGCGGGGCGAAGTAGTAGACGTCGCTCTGCGCGATGTCGACCGGCAGACCGCCCGCGCCGGAGGTGGCGTCCACCAGGACCAGCGCACCCTCGTCCGCGCCGGCCACCCGCTGGATCGGGGCGGCGACGCCGGTGGAGGTCTCGTTGTGGGTGAAGGCGTAGACGTCGACGCCCTCCTCCGCCTCGGGGTCCGGGTGGGTGCCGGGGTCGGAGGAGATCACGGTGGGCTCTGCCAGCCACGGCGCCAGCTTGGCGGCCTTGGCGAACTTGGAGGAGAACTCGCCGAACGACAGGTGCTGGGACTTGTTGTCGATCAGTCCGTGCGTCGCGATGTCCCAGAAGGCGGTGGATCCGCCGTTGCCAAGGATCACCTCGTAGCCGTCGGGGAGCGAGAAGAGCTCGCGCACACCGTCGCGCACCGCGCCGACCAGGTTCTTGACCGGGGCCTGGCGGTGGGACGTACCGAGGAGAGAGGTGCCGGTGGCGGCCAGGGCGTCCAGCGCCTCCGTACGCACCTTGGAGGGGCCCGCGCCGAAACGGCCGTCGGCGGGCTTGATGTCAGCGGGAATCTGGATATCAGCCACGTCCCGGAGCGTATACCGGTCCGGCCGCCGGGCGGGTGCGCGGTCCGGCGGCTGAGACGGCTCCACCGCCGCTGACCTGGAGGTCAGGTGCCCTGTGCGAGGCCGAGCGAGTGCAGATGCTCCACCAGGGCGATCAGGACGAACTTGCTTGACGAATGGTCCCGGGCGTCGAACTCGACCATCGGCACCATGGACGCGAGAGCGAGGTCCTTGCGGATCTCCTCCTCCGAGCGGAACGGTCCGCCGAAGTCGTTGACGGCGACGATGAACGGCGTGCCGAGCTGCCCGAGGCGCTCGATCGCGAAACGGGCGTCGGCCACGGCGCGCGTGTCGACGAGGACGACCGCGCCGGTGGTGCCCGCGAGGAGCCGGTCCCAGAGAAAACGGAAACGTTCCTGTCCGGGTGTGCCGAACAGATACAGCACCCGCTCCTCGTCGATCGTGATGCGGCCGAAGTCGAGGGCGACGGTCGTCGCCGTCTTGGCGGGGACCCGTCCCGAGCCCTCGGACCCGGTCATCGCCTCCTCCGTGTGCAGCGACCGGATCTCGCTGACGGACCGCACCATCGTCGACCGGCCGGCGCCGAAACCGCCGACGACCGCGATCTTCAGCGCGCCGGGACGGTCGTCGGGAAGTGCGCCGTGACGGGCGTCGCGACGGGTGCCGGTGTCCGCGCCCACGTCTCCGGGGACCGCCCGGGTGGTCGTGCCGGTCATCGTTTCTCGGAGTTGCCGGTCATCGAGTGGTGCCTTCCGGGGGTGACGGGGGGCGCAACTGGAGCCGCTGCTTCCTGGCGAAGTGGTCGTCACTATAGGAGAGTTGACGATCACTTGGGCCAGTCCTGTGGCACTCCTCATGTTCGGGTGCGCACAACGAGTGCAAGTGGCACATTTCCTGCGGGTGCGACAGCGGCCCCAGGGGTCATTCTGGATCACATGGTTGAACACACCAGGGATACGAGCGAACTGGCCCGCGCGCTCAATGCGGCAGTCGGCGGCGAAGTCGACTTCTCCGCAGCCGCCCGGGCCCTGACGACCATGGACGCCTCCAACTACCGGCGGGTCCCGGTGGGTGTCGTCGCGCCCCGCGACGCCGACGACGTCGCCGCCGCCCTCGAGATCTGCCGGCGGCACGGCGTGCCCGTCGTGCCGCGCGGCGGCGGCACCTCCATCGCCGGACAGGCCACCGGCACCGGCGTCGTCCTCGACTTCACCCGCCACATGAACAGGATCCTCGGCGTCGACCCGGACGCCGGGACCGCGCTGGTGCAGCCGGGCGTCGTCCTGGACCGGCTGCAGCGCGCCGTACGGCCGCACGGCCTGGTCTTCGGGCCCGACCCGTCGACGCACAGCCGCTGCACGCTCGGCGGGATGATCGGCAACAACTCGTGCGGCGCGCATTCGGTGGCCTGGGGGACGACGGCCGACAACGTCAGGGACCTGTCGGTCGTCACGTATTCCGGGACACGTCACCACCTCGCCCGGGGGCGGCAGCCCGGCAGCGCCCCGCCCGGCCTGACCGAACTCGTCGACGGCAGCCTCGCCCTCCTGCGCACCGGCTTCCCCGCCGGCCTGCCCCGCCGCATCTCCGGCTACGCCCTCGACGCCCTGCTGCCCGAGAACGGCTTCGACCTCGCCCGCGCGTTCTGCGGCAGCGAAGGCACCCTCGCCGTGCTCACCGAAGCGACCGTGCGCCTTGTGGACGCCCCGGCCGCCCGGGCACTGGCCGTCCTCGGCTACACCGACGAGAGCGCAGCCGCCGAGGCCGCCGCCGGCCTGCTGACCCACGGCCCGCTGACCGTCGAAGGCATGGCGGAGGACCTCGTGCCCCCGGGGCACGGCCTGCCGCGCGGCGGGGCGTGGCTGTTCGTGGAGACGGGCGGCGCCACGCCCGCCGAAGCGAGGGACCGCGCGGAGCGGATCGTACGGGCGGCCGACGCGCTCGACGGCACGGTCGTCGACGACCCGGCCGCCATGCGCGTCCTGTGGCGGGTGCGGGAGGACGCGTCCGGCACCGCGACCCGGATGCCCGACGGCGGCGAGGCCTGGCCCGGCTGGGAGGACTGCGCCGTACCGCCCGCCCGGCTCGGCGCCTATCTGCGCGAATTCCGCGCCCTGCTCGCCGAACACGGACTGCGCGGCACCCCCTACGGCCACTTCGGTGACGGGTGCATCCACGTCCGCATCGACTTCGACCTGCTGACCGAGGCCGGCGTCCGGCGCTTCCGTGCGTTCTCGGAGCAGGTCGCCGACCTCGTCGTCGCGCACGGCGGCTCGCTGTCCGGCGAGCACGGCGACGGACAGGCACGCGCCGAGCTGCTGCCGAAGATGTACGGCGACGAACTGGTCGGACTCTTCGGCCGGTTCAAGGACGTGTGGGACCCGGCGGGCGGCATGAACCCCGGCATGCTGGTGCGCCCCCGCCCGCTGGACGTGGACCTGCGCTTCGCCGTGCTGCCCGACCGGCCCGTCGACGTCGTCTTCGGCTACCCGCACGACGGCGGCGACTTCGCCGGCGCGGTGCGCCGCTGCGTGGGCGTCGCCAAGTGCCGTACGACGCAGGCCGCGGCGGGCGGCGGCGTGATGTGCCCCTCGTACCGGGCGACCGGCGAGGAGCAGCACTCCACCCGCGGCAGGGCGCGGCTGCTGCACGAGATGCTCGCGGGCGAGGTCGTCACCGGCGGCTGGCGCTCCACCGAGGTGCGGGACGCGCTCGACCTGTGCCTGTCCTGCAAGGGCTGCCGCAGCGACTGCCCCGTGGGCGTCGACATGGCCACCTACAAGGCCGAGTTCCTGCACCACCACTATGCGGGCCGTCGCCGGCCGGCCGCCCACTACGCCATGGGCCGCCTGCCGCAGTGGCTGCGTGCCGCCGCGCCGTTCGCGCCCGCGGTCAACGCGCTGGGCCGGGTACGGCCGCTGGCGGCTCTCGCCAAGCGGATCGGCGGCATCGCGCCGGAGCGGGACCTGCCCCGGCTCGCGCCGCAGACGTTCCGCGGCTGGCTGCGCGGGCACATGGGCGAGCGTGCGGAAGTGCTGCGGGAAGGCCGTACGGCCGTGCTGTGGCCGGACACCTTCACCGACCACCTCTCGCCCCCGGTCGGCAGGGCGGCAGTACGGGTCATGGAGGCGGCGGACATCGGGATCGTGCTGCCGCCCGGGCGGGTGTGCTGCGGGCTCACCTATGTGTCGACGGGCCAGCTCGACCGGGCGCGGAAGGTCATGCGGCACACGCTCGACGTCATGGAGCCGCTGCTGGAGCTGGGCGTGCCGGTCGTCGTACTGGAACCGAGCTGCGCGGCGGCCCTGAAGACCGACCTGCCCGAGCTGCTGGACGACGACCCGCGCTCGGCCCGGCTCGCGGCGACGGTGCGGACCTTCGCCCAGGTGCTGGAGGAGTGCGCCCCCGAATGGACGCCGCCGCACATCGGCCGCCCGGTGGCGGGTCAGACCCACTGCCACCAGCACGCGGTCCTCGGTGACGGGGCCGAACAGCGACTGCGGGAGAAGGCAGGTCTGAACGGTGAGTTGAGCGGCGGATGCTGCGGCCTCGCGGGCAACTTCGGTTTCGAGCGGGGCCACTACGCGTTGTCGGTGGCGTGCGCGGAGGACCAACTGCTGCCCGCCGTACGGTCCGCCGCGGCGGACACGGAGCTGCTGGCGGACGGCTTCTCCTGCCGTACCCAGCTCGACCAGCTCGCCGGCCGTCGGGCAAGGCACCTGGCGGAGGTACTGGCGGAGGGCCTGGCCGCGAGGTGAGCCGAGGGATCGGGCAGGATGGGTCGCCGGCCACGCAACGAAAGGGCGGTCGTCATGCGGGGGAGCGTCGGGCGGGCCGACATCGTGGGTCTGCTGGCGCGGGCCGCTGCCGTCCTGCTCGTATCGGCCCTGGTGGGGCAGCTGCTGGTGGCCGCGATTGCGGTGGACCCGGGGGACGAGGCCACGTCCAGGGGCATCGGATCCTTCGCCGTCTCGCTGCTGCGCGGCGGGTCGCTCGGCGCGCTCGGCGCGGCGGGCTGTGTGACGGCGGTCCTGATGCTGATCCTGGCGGTCCGGGGCGTCCGCCTCGGCCGGAAAATCCTGGCAGGCCGCCGGCAGGTGCTGTGAGGGCCGCAGGGTCCCTGCGGCTCAGCCGAGCTGCGCGACGGGGACCTCGACGACATGCGGCGGGTCCTGGGTGAAGTCGCTGTAGCGCACCCATGACGGCCGCACCCGTACGTAGGTGATCCCGGGCCAGCTCTGCCGGTCACGGCCGTCCGGATACACGCGGAAGTAGCACTCCCGCAGGCGTTCGAGATCGTCCCCGGTGGGAAAGTCGGCGGTGCCCTCGAGCTGGGCCGTGACGGCGTCGTCCCAGCCGACGACGAGCGCTATGCGCGGGTTCGTCCGCAGGTTGAGGCTCTTGCGTGTCGTCGCGACGGTGTCGAAGACGATCTCCAGGTCGTCGCTGACGGCGTACCCGACGACAGCCGCCTGCGGAGCTCCGTCCGGCGCCACCGACGCCTGGACGGCGAGCCTGTACCTGCGGAGGAACCACAGCAGTTCGTCACGCTTCATACGCCCTGCCTATCACGGGTCCGACCGGGCGGCCCGGTGTCGCGTCGCCGCGCTCGTGGCGGCCCCTGCCGCGGGGCGGCGTGTCAGCGTTTGCGGGCCACCGCGCGGGCCAGGGCCACCAGTTGACGGACGGCAGGATGCGGTCGCGTGCTGCGCCAGGCCAGGAACACGGGCGCGCTCGGGGCGTCGGACAACGGCCGATAGGCCACACCCCGGTGTGCGTGCATCTGGGCGGTGGAGGCCACCGACGAGCCCACGCCGCGGCCCGCGGCGATCGCGGTGAGCCAGTCGTCGGTGTTGGCGACCGTGATCGTCGCCGTGGGCCGGGCGTCCGCGGGCCACAGATCGAGCGTCGTCAGCCCGGAGACGGTGTTGAGGACGACCGGCCAGGCGGCCAGGTCCGCCAGGGTCAGCGAGGCCAGTGCCGCGAGCGGACCGTCCGACGGCACGGCCGCGACGCGGGGCTCCGTGAACAGCAGCTCGGTCGCGAGTCCCGGTGTGCCGACCGGGCCGCGCAGGACGGCGGCGTCGACCTCGCCGCGCGAGAGGCCCGCCGTACGGTCGTCGATCCTCAGCAGCTCGAGCGGGGTGTCGGGGTGCTCGCGTTCCCAGCGGCGCAGCAGCGGCGTGGTGTACGGGCCGAGCGCCGACCAGGCGTGGCCGAGCCGCAGCGGCCGGTGCGGCAGACCCCCGACGTCGAGCGCCTCGTCGAAGGCGGCGACGGCGACGGCGGCCTTGTCCCGGAAGGCCCGGCCCTCCGCCGTGAGGACGAGGTGGTGTGTGGAGCGGTCCACCAGCCGGACACCCACGTGTTCCTCGAGCGCGGCGAGCGTGCGGGAGACGCTGGGCTGGGTGAGGCCGAGCCGGGCCGCGGCCCTGGTCACGTTCGACTCCTCCGCGACGGCGAGGAAGCAGCGGAGATGACGCAGCTCGATGCTCATACGTGTGGAGCATAACCGCAGCGAGAATCGCATTTCACGCACGACGCCCCGGTCCGTAGCGTGGGGAGACGGGACGAGGTGCACGCATACGGGAGGCACGAGTGAAGGACGCGCAGTCCGCGAACACGGGCGCCGGCGCGCAGGCCGGTGCGACGGTCGTGCTGCCGGAGACGGCGGGCGCGGCGACGCGGGCGGCCGCGGGCACGGCCCCGTCGGCGTCGGGCGCGAGCCGTTCGCTCGGCCCGGTCGCGCTCGTCGTCGCGGGCGGCCTGTCGGTGCAGTTCGGAGCGGCCGTCGCCGTGCTGCTGATGCCGCGGGCCGGCGCGCTGGGCGTCGTCACACTGCGGCTGGTACTCGCCGCTGCGGTCCTGCTCGTGGTCTGCCGGCCGCGGCTGCGGGGGCACTCCCGCGCCGACTGGGCGACCGTCGTCACCTTCGGCGCCGCGATGGGCGGAATGAACATGCTCTTCTACCAGGCCGCGGACCGGATCCCGCTGGGTGCGGCGGTCACGCTGGAGGTGCTGGGCCCGCTCGCCCTGTCGGTGATCGCCTCGCGGAGACTGGTGAACCTGCTGTGGGCGGCGCTCGCACTGGGCGGCGTGGTCCTGCTCGGCGGAGGCGGCTTCGACCGGCTCGACCCGGTGGGCGCCGCGTTCGCCCTGGCCGCGGGCGGCATGTGGGCGGCGTACATCGTCTTCAGCGCCCGCACCGGCCGGCGCTTCCCGCAGGCGGACGGGCTGGCGCTGGCGATGGGCTTCGGCGCACTGCTGAGCCTGCCCTTCGGTCTCGTCGAAGCGGGCTCCCGGCTGCTGGTGCCGTCGACGCTCGGGCTGGGTCTCGCGGTGGCGCTGATGTCGTCGGTCCTGCCGTACACCCTGGAACTGCTGGCGCTGCGCAGACTGCCGGCGGCGACGTTCGCGGTCCTGATGAGCCTGGAGCCGGCGATCGCGGCCATGGCCGGGTTCCTCGTGCTGTCCCAGGCGCTGTCGCCGACGGAGGGGCTGGCCATCCTGCTGGTCGTCGCGGCGAGCATGGGTGCGGTGCGGACGCAGGCGGCGGGGAAGCCGGGGAAGTCCCCGGGTCAGGCGTAGGGACCGGCCCGCCGCGGCGGACGGCG
This sequence comes from Streptomyces sp. NPDC006283, assembly GCF_040613325.1. Taxonomy (NCBI): domain Bacteria; kingdom Bacillati; phylum Actinomycetota; class Actinomycetes; order Kitasatosporales; family Streptomycetaceae; genus Streptomyces; species Streptomyces sp. NPDC006283. Next base: position 7,837 of record NZ_JBEXRZ010000056.1, read on the forward strand.
GGCCGGCCGGGGTCGAGACTCGGCGCCGGTCAGTGCCGGGTCTTGGTGTGCCAGATCGGGTCGCCGCCGCTTCCGGTGTAGATCACGACGTTCCCGTCGGCCTGGACCGAGAGAATCGCGCCCGGGTGCCCATCGGTCGTCGTGGCCCACACCGGCCGGTTGTCCGGGGTGTAGATGACGAGGTTGCCGTCCTCCTGGAAGACGGCACGGGCACCGGGCGTGGGCGGGTTGTTCGACGCCCAGCGGGGGTCCTCGTTCTCGTCGAAGACCACGAGCCGGCCGTCGTCCTGGAGGACCAGCTTCGCCTTGCCCGCGTCGACCTCGTCCCCGAGGTCGAACGTGGAGACGGCAAGGACGTCGTGGTTGCCGGTCTCCGTGACGCGGACCTTGATCTTCTGGGCGTCGTCGGACAGCTTGCCGTCGGCCAGCCGGTCCAGGGTCGACAGCGACGGCGTGAACGCGTACACCGCCCCCTCGGTCCGTACGAACTGCTCGAAGCGAACCTTCTGGCCCATGAAGGAGACGTCGGTCCCCTCCCCGATCATCGGATCCTTGCCGACGGACGGCTTGCGCAGCGGGAAGTCGACCGTGTTGACCCAGTCTTTCTGGATGAACTCGAACTGCCTGACGAGGTCGGACTGGTAGCTGACGAACACCAGGCCGCGGGCGGCGTCGGGTCCGTGGCCCGCCGAGCCCGCCGGATCGAAGGGCCGGCCGTACGGGATGCCCCGGCGCATGATGCGCCGGCCGTCCAGGTCGCCCTTCTCCGGAACGGGCTGCTCGCCCTCCCGGAAGACGAGGCCGTCGCGGGGGTTGGTCTTGCGGAGATGGGAGAACAGCGGGGTGATCTCACCCTGCGGGTCGTTCGCGAAGCTGATTTCGTTGTCGTTCGCCGCCGCCGGATCGGAGGGCATGTCGGCGTGCGGGCACTTGGCCACCGGCGTGCCCGAGCGCCAGCGGCCGACCATACGGGCAGCCAGCCACTCGGTGGTGGCCTCCGGCGGCACCACCTTCTTGGTCTTCAGTTCCTTCAGGCGCGCGCCGATCTGGGCCCACCAGCCCGGGACGTCCTGGCCGAGCCGCCGCACCACGTGGAAGGAGCCGTTCCTGGCCCACTCCGGCAGGTCGGACGGCTTGCCGCTGACGGTTTGCTCGCCGATGACGAACTCGCCGGCCGGGATGATCCGGGTACCCGGGCTGCCCTTCTTCCACTCGGGCCGCTCCGGGTCGGGCTCGTCGAAGCCCTCCACGGCGGGTTCGCTGATGCCGTCCTTGAAGCCGAAGTGCTCCTTGCCGGCCCGGTCTCCCGGCAGGGTCTGGCCGTCCTGCTCGAAGACGATCACCACCTTGTGGGTGGCGGCTTCCTGGCGCTCCTCGGCGAGGGCCGCCCGCAGATCCTCCACCTTGTCGGCGGCGATGGTCAGCACCGCGTGGACGGGCTGGGCCACGCTGTCGCCGAAGAGCCAGTTCTCCGGGGAGTTGTCCCCGGTGTCACCGAGCTTTCCGGCCCGCAGGGCGGAACCCTCCTTGAACGCGTGCTGCGTCGTGCCTTCCCTGGTGTCGGGGAAGGGGTCCGTGCCGGTCAGCGTCCGCAGGCCCCCGTGGGTGAAGCTGACGGTGCGCCACAGCGCGCTCAGAGCCCGCGGGTCGTCGCCGCCGGAGTTGCGGCGGGCCTTGCTGAATGCCTCGTTGAACGCCGCGACCTGCTTGGTCGTGGCGATACGCGGCTTCAGCCGCCGAAGCCAGGTCCGGGCCCGCGTCGCGTCGTCGAATTTGAGAAACAGCAGCTGTACGTGGTCCTTCTTGAAGCCGGCGAGCACGTCGCCTTGGATCTCCGTGCTCTGCCGCAGTGCCAGGTCCGTCATCGGGGACTCGGCCTCCGTTCTTGTCGGTGTGTCGTTCGGGTCGGGCTCGGGGTCAACTGGCGCTCGGCGGGCCGAAGGAGAGGAACTTGGCAATGCTGGGTACGCCGTCCTCGTTGAGGAGGAAGAGCATGTAGTAGCCCGGCGGGGCGGCCTTGGCGGACGGCGGCGCCTGCAGTTCGAGGGAGCCGTCGCCCCGGCTCTTGATGCGGACGTCGAGGTGGCGCTGGCTGAAGTTCACCGAGTGGGTGGCCGTCGTGGGGGCAAGCAGGACGGCGCGCTTGATGTCCGCGGCGTCCGAGGTGAGCACCGTGAAGCGGGAGTCGTAGTCGACCGTGCGGCGGGGCACGGAGGTCAGGTCGGGCCGGTCGCCGTTGTGCAGGTATGCCGGCTCGTAGATCTCGATGGAGCCGTCCATGTCGTCGCGGATGTCGGGGTCGTTGGCGATCTGCTGGGCCTCGTCACCGGTGACCATGATCCGGCCGTCGGGGAGCACAACGGCGTTGGAGTGGTAGCCGCGCGGCAGCCGCTGCGCCGGGCCGAGCTTCCAGTTGCCTTCGGTGTCGCGCATCTCGGTCTGCCGGTACTTCAGGTCGGCGTTTGGGTTGTAGAGCCCGTTGCCGTAGTCGCGGATGTCGTGGGCGCCGTTGACGGTGAACAGGGTGCCGTCGGGCAGGAGCAGCGTGTCGTCCTGCGTGCGTCCGAAGGCCCGTGGCTCCTTCGTCTTCCACTGGCCGCCGACGAACTGGTATGTGTCCGGGTCGTCACGGTTGCCGCCGAGGACGAGGACGGAGTCGGGGCCCCGGAAGCCGGCCGGCAGCGGCACGGCGGAGCCGTAGTTGCGCATGAACTTGTCGGGCCTGTCGGGCAGGCTGGTGCGGGTCTCGGTGCCCGGGTCGAACAGCCACTGCTGGTCGTGGTCGCGGCCGAGCCCGTAGATCTTGCCGTCGCGCAGCGAGAACAGGTGCGGATAGTCGTGCTTGTACGGCGCCTCCGCCTTGAAGACGTCCACCGGCACGCTCTCGGGGACGTCGCTCCGGGAGGTCGGGACCTCGCGGTCCAGAGCCGGGAAGCGCTCCACGATCGGGGTCGGCGTCGCCCAGCCGAGCTCCGACTGGCCGGACATGATGAGGATCCGCCCGTCGGCGCCGGTGACGGCGCTCGGGTACCAGCGTCCGACGGACATCTCCTCGTTGATCGACCACGATTCGGTCCACGGGTCGAAGACGAGGGAGAGCTTGGCGCCGGCGCCGTGGTTCCCGCCGAGGTTGCCGCCGAAGACGCCGAGCATCCCATTGGGCAGGAAGGCGTGACCGGCGCAGAAGAACGGCGCGGGCCGCGGCTCGTTCTTGCCGTCCGGCATCGAGATGGTGGGCGGCGTGACCTTCTTGAACGCGGCTGCGCCGGAGCCCTTCTGCGGGTCCCACAGATACGCCCGGCCTGCGTTCTCCCTGCCGATGATCTGGGTGGGGGCGGTCTCCTTGGTGGGGTTGGTCTCGGTCCTCTCGAACGAGAACAGCAGCACCTTGCCGGTGGGCAGTTGTGCCACGTGCACACCGAAGTCGGGCGATGGGAAGTACTCCTTGAAAGTGCCGTACTCCCGGGCGTCGAAGGCGGCGTTGTGCTTCCGCTGCGACGCGGTGAGTGACTCGAGCCGCCCTGTCCGCATCGGCTGCGGGTAGTCGCCGGCGTCCTGCGCCCGCATACGGGCCTGGGCGTGCCGCTCGGCGTGTTCTTGGCCGAGCACGGCGGCCTCCGCCTCGTCGACGGCGGCCTCACCCGCCTTGCCCCCGGTGGCCTGGCCGCCGAGGACGGGCCCGGCGTCCTTGGAGACGGAACGGGGCTCGGGCGACCCGCCGTGAGCGGTGGCGGGCAGGGCGGCCGCGAGGGGGACGGCGGTGAGGGCGGAGATGACGGCACAGGCGGAGAACAGCCTGGACAGTCGTGGTCGTGACATGGGACTCCTCGTGGGCTGTGGCTGTCGGCCTGCGCGCATGGCAGGACGGCCCCGTGACGGGGCTGCATATGTCAGCGGAAAGGGCCGTCTGTAACTGGCAGTGACATATGAACACAGAGAGTGATCCACTGCAACGCGTTGGATCGACGTGTTGACCGGTCGGACGCGGGCGATCCCGGTCGGGCGGGAGGGGTGGTCGGCCCTCAACGTAGAGGGGGTGGTGGCATTGCCTGCAATGGCCGAATGGTCGAACCACCCTTGCGGTGCAAAGAGAATCAATTCTGCGGCGACAACCGGTTTGACCTGCGGAGAGAGTGAATCGCTGCAAAGGCCCGGGGAAAATCAAAGCAAGCATGCTTGCTTGTTTCTCTGGCCGCTGCCATGCTCCGAGCCACAGACCGTCGTGCCCACAGGGGAGCGTTCCGTGTCCGATCCGGCCGTCGTGCTCGACGACTTGCGCAGCGAAAGTGATGAACTCGACCGGCTGGTCGGGGAACTCGGTCCCGGCGAATGGGCGGCGAGGACCCCCGCCGCGGGCTGGACCGTCGCCCATCAGATCGCCCACCTCGCCTGGACCGACTCCGCCGCACTCGTGGCCGTCACCGACGCGGCGGGCTTCGCCGCGGAGGTGGACAAGGCGCTCGCGGCACCCGACTCCTTCGTCGACGACGGCGCGGCGGCCGGCGCCGCGCTGCCGCCCGCCGAACTGCTCGCCCGCTGGCGCGCCGGTCGCGAAGCCCTCCAGCAGGCCCTCCGCTCGGCCCCCGCCGGGGCCCGCTTCCCCTGGTACGGGCCGCCGATGAGCGCCGCGTCGATGGCGACCGCGCGGCTGATGGAAACGTGGGCGCACGGCCAGGACGTCGCCGACGCTCTCGGAGTCGTACGGCCGCAGACGGCCCGCCTCGCGCAGGTCGCGCGGATCGGGGTGCGGACGCGCGACTTCGCCTTCGGGGTGCACGGCCTGACCCCGCCGGCCGAGCCGTTCCGGGTGGAACTGGAAGGGCTGGGAGGTGAGTTGTGGACCTACGGGCCCGAGGAAGCGGGACAGCGCGTGACCGGCCCCGCCCTCGACTTCTGCCTGCTCGTGACCCAGCGCGCCCACCGCGACGACCTGGCCCTGCGGGCCGAGGGCGAGGACGCCGACCGCTGGCTGGACATCGCGCAGGCCTTCGCCGGCCCGCCCGGCAAGGGGCGCGCGCCGGGCGCGGTTCCGGGGGCCGGTGCGCAGCCGGGCCCGGCAGCAGCGCCCGAAGGCGGTCGGCCGTGACCGGCCGGGCAGCCTGGGCCGGGGCGGGCTCCAGGCCGGGGCCCGGAGCCGACGCGGCCGGGCCCGGTCGAGCCGCGGGCGCGGACGTGCTGCGGGTCGGCAACGCCTCCGGGTTCTACGGCGACCGGTTCGACGCTCTGCGCGAGATGCTCACCGGCGGGCCGCTGGACGTGCTCACCGGGGACTATCTCGCCGAGCTCACGATGCTCATCCTCGGCCGCGACCGGATGAGGGACCAGCGACTCGGCTACGCCAAGACATTCCTGCGGCAGCTCGAGGAGACCCTCGGCCTCGCCCGCGAGAAGGACGTCCGCATCGTCGCCAACGCCGGCGGCCTCAACCCCGCGGGTCTCGCCGAAGCCGTCCGGACACTGGCAGGCCGCCTCGGTGTCCCGGTGAACGTCGCACACGTCGAGGGCGACGACCTCACCGCCCGCTACCCGGGTGCGCTGACCGCCAACGCCTACCTCGGCGGCGCCGGTGTCGCCGCATGCCTGCAAGCCGGCGCCCACGTCGTCGTCACCGGCCGGGTCGCCGACGCCGCCCTCGTCACCGGTCCCGCCGTCGCCCGTTTCGGCTGGGGGGAGGAGGAGTACGACAAGCTCGCGGGCGCCGTCGTCGCCGGGCATGTGCTCGAGTGCGGCACCCAGGCCACCGGCGGCAACTACGCGTTCTTCACCGGCCACGACCTCCGCCGCCCCGGCTTCCCCGTCGCCGAGATCCACGCCGACGGCAGCTCGGTCATCACCAAGCACGACGGCACCGGCGGCGTCGTCGACGTCGGCACCGTCACCGCGCAACTGCTGTACGAGACGGGCGGCGCCCGGTACGCGGGCCCGGACGTGACCGCCCGCCTCGACACCGTCCGGCTCGAGGCGGACGGGCCCGACCGCGTGCGGATCTCCGGGGTGCGCGGCGAGGCCCCGCCGCCCACCGTCAAGGTCGGCCTGTGCAGGCTCGGCGGCTGGCGCAACGAGGTCGTCTTCGTGCTGACCGGACTCGACATCGAGGCCAAGGCAGCTCTGGTGCGGGCCCAGTTGGAGGACGCACTCGGCGAGCAGCGCCCCGCCCAGGTGCGCTGGGAACTGTCCCGTACGGACACTCCTGACGCCGACACCGAGGAGCGGGCCGCCGCCCATCTGCGGCTTGTGGTCCGCGACCCGGACGCCGAACGTGTCGGGCGTACCGTCAGCAGCGCCGCCATCGAGCTGGCGCTCGGCAGCTACCCCGGCTTCCATGTGACCGCCCCACCCGGCAAGGGCGCGCCGTACGGAGTGTTCGAGGCCGCGTACGCCGACGCGGCCGAAGTCCCGCACACCGCCGTCCTGCCCGGCGGCGAACGCGTCGCCCTCGCGCCGCCGAAGCGGACCCGCGCCCTCGAGGACGCGGAGCCGGGCGCGCTGCCCGATCCCCTGCCGGACGGCCCGGTCCGACGCGCGCCGCTCGGGCTCGTCGCCGGCGCCCGCAGCGGCGACAAGGGCGGCGACGCCAACATCGGCGTGTGGGCCCGCACCGACGACGCCTGGCGCTGGCTCGCCCACGAACTGACCTCTCAGCGGCTGTGCGAGCTGCTGCCCGAGGCCGCCGAACTGCCCGTCGTACGGCATGTACTGCCCAACCTGCGCGCCCTCAACTTCACCGTCGCCGGGATCCTCGGCGAAGGAGTCGCCGCACAGGCCCGTTTCGACCCGCAGGGCAAGGCGCTGGGCGAATGGCTCCGCGCCCGGCACGTCGACATCCCGGAGGCATTGCTTTGACCGTTCTCGGCTCGGCCGTCGATGTGACGAGCGCCGAATACGCCGCCCACCGCGCCTCGATGCTCGGCAGGCTCGCCGAGCTGGACGCCGAGCACGCCAAGGCGCTGGCCGGCGGCGGCGAGAAGTACGTGGCCCGGCACAGGAAGCGCGGCAAACTGCTCGCCCGCGAACGCATCGAGCTGCTGCTCGATCCGGACACGCCGTTCCTGGAGCTGTCCCCGCTCGCGGCCTGGGGCAGTGCGTCCCCCGAGTACACAGTCGGCGCGTCGATCGTCACGGGCATCGGCGTCGTCGAGGGCGTCGAGTGCCTGATCACCGCCAACGACCCGACGGTGCGTGGCGGGGCGTCCAACCCGTGGACCCTGAAGAAGGCCCTGCGCGCCAACGAGATCGCCTACGCCAACCGGTTGCCGTGCATCGCGCTGGTCGAGTCCGGCGGCGCGGATCTGCCGTCCCAGAAGGAGATCTTCATCCCCGGCGGGGCGCTGTTCCGTGACATCACCCGCCTGTCGGCAGCCGGCATCCCCACGATCGCGGTCGTCTTCGGCAACTCCACGGCCGGCGGGGCGTATGTGCCCGGCATGTCCGACCACACCGTCATGATCAAGGAGCAGTCGAAGGTCTTCCTCGGCGGTCCGCCGCTGGTGAAGATGGCGACGGGGGAGGAGAGCGACGACGAGTCGCTCGGCGGCGCGGAGATGCATGCCCGCACGTCCGGTCTCGCGGACCACTTCGCGCTCGACGAGCCGGACGCGCTGCGCCAGGCCCGCCGGATCGTCGCCCGCCTCAACTGGCGCAAGGCGCACCCGGATCCAGGGCCGGCGGAGCCGCCCAAGTACGCGGCCGACGAACTGCTCGGGATCGTCCCCGAAGACCTGAAGACACCGTTCGACCCGCGGGAGGTGGTGGCGCGGATCGTCGACGGCAGCGACTTCGACGAGTTCAAGCCGCTGTACGGGCCGAGTCTGGTGACCGGCTGGGCACGGCTGCACGGCTACCCGGTCGGTGTGCTGGCCAACGCCCAGGGCGTGCTGTTCTCCGCCGAGTCCCAGAAGGCGGCGCAGTTCATCCAGCTCGCCAACCAGCGCGACGTGCCCCTGCTGTTCCTGCACAACACCACCGGCTACATGGTCGGCAAGGAGTACGAGCAGGGCGGCATCATCAAGCACGGGGCGATGATGATCAACGCTGTGTCGAACAGCCGCGTCCCGCATCTGTCGGTGCTGATGGGCGCGTCGTACGGCGCCGGGCACTACGGCATGTGCGGGCGGGCCTACGACCCGAGGTTCCTCTTCGCCTGGCCGACCGCCAAATCGGCGGTCATGGGCCCGCAGCAGCTGGCGGGAGTCCTGTCGATCGTCGCGCGTGCCTCCGCGGCGGCGAAGGGGCAGCAGTACGACGACGAGGCGGACGCCGGGCTGCGCGCCATGGTCGAGCAGCAGATCGAGGCGGAGTCGCTGCCGATGTTCCTGTCCGGGCGGCTCTACGACGACGGGGTCATCGACCCCCGCGACACCCGGACGGTGCTCGGCCTGTGCCTGTCCGCCATCCACACGGCACCGGTCGAGGGCGCACGCGGCGGCTTCGGCGTCTTCCGAATGTGAGGGCCTGTTGTGATTTCCTCTGTCCTTGTCGCCAACCGGGGCGAGATCGCGTGCCGTGTCTTCCGCACCTGCCGTGAGCTGGGTATCGCGACGGTCGCCGTCCACTCGGACCCGGACGCCGGCGCGCTGCACGTACGGGAGGCGGACGCGGCGGTACGGCTGCCGGGCGCGACGCCCGCGGAGACGTACCTGCGCGGTGAGCTGATCGTGAAGGCGGCGCTGGCGGCGGGCGCGGACGCGGTGCACCCCGGGTACGGATTCCTCTCCGAGAACGCGGAGTTCGCGCAGGCGGTCACGGACGCGGGGCTGGTGTGGATCGGGCCGTCCGCAGAAGCGATCGAGGCCATGGCGTCCAAGACCCGGGCGAAGGAACTCATGGGTCTGGCAACCCTGGACCCCGGGTCGCTCACCGAGTCCGACCTGCCGGTACTGGTGAAGGCGGCGGCGGGCGGCGGCGGTCGGGGGATGCGGGTCGTCCGCAGCCTCGTCGAGCTCGCCGGGGAACTCGAGGCGGCCCGATCGGAGGCGGCATCGGCCTTCGGTGACGGGGAGGTCTTCGTCGAGCCGTACATCGAGGCCGGCCGCCACGTCGAGGTCCAGATCCTCGCGGACGCGCACGGCACGGTGTGGGCGCTCGGCACACGGGACTGCTCGCTGCAGCGCCGCCACCAGAAGGTCGTCGAGGAGTCCCCTGCGCCCGGCCTCGGCCCGGAGCTCGTGGACACGCTGCACACGCTGGCGGTGGGGGCGGCACGTGCGGTGGACTACCGGGGCGCGGGCACGGTCGAGTTCCTCGTCGCCGAGGACGGCCGGGCGCACTTCCTGGAGATGAACACCCGCCTCCAGGTGGAACACCCGGTGACGGAGGCCGTGTTCGGCCTCGACCTCGTGGCCCTTCAGCTCTCGATCGCACAGGGCGAGGCGCTGCCCCCGTCCCCGCCGCAGGAGCGGGGCCATGCGGTGGAGGCCCGCCTGTACGCCGAGGACCCGTCCGCGGGCTGGACGCCACAGGCGGGGGTGCTGCACGCGCTGGATGTGCCGGGCGTCCCGCCGGCCGTGCGGGTCGACGCCGGGTACGCCGCCGGGGACGTCATCGGGGTGCACTACGACCCCATGCTCGCCAAGATCATCGCCTGGGCGCCCACACGGGCCGAGGCGATCCGGAGACTGGCGTACAGCCTGCGGCGGGCGCGGGTGCACGGGCCCGTCACCAACCGGGACCTGCTGGTCGCGTCGTTGGAGCACCCCGACTTCGTCGGCGGCCGGCTGGACACCGGGTTCTACGAACGGAACCTGGACGAGCTCACCGCCCCCGCCCCCGGCGAGGAGCACGCCGCCGTCGCCGCGGCGATCGCCGACGCCGCCGGCCGCAGCGGCCGGTTCGGCGGCGCCTGGCGCAACCTGCCGTCCACGGACCAGGTCAAGGCGTACGGCGACCACGAGATCCGCTACCGGCCCCTGCGCGACGGAGGGTTCGAGGTGGTGGACCGACCCGGGGTGCGGGTCGTGCGGGCGACCGCGCACCGCGTCGCGCTCGAGGTCGACGGGGTCGTCAGGAACTACGACGTCGGCGTCCACGGCGACACCGTCCACGTCGACTCGCCCGCCGGCGCCCACGCCCTCACCCCGCGCCCCCGGTTCACCGACCCCCAGGACCGCGCCGAGCCGGGATCGCTGCTCGCGCCCATGCCCGGGACCGTCGTCCGGGTCGGGGACGGGGTCGTCGAGGGCGCCCGTGTCACCCAAGGACAGCCACTGGTCTGGCTGGAGGCCATGAAGATGGAGCACCGCATCGTCTCTCCCGCCTCCGGCACGCTCACCGCACTCCACGCCGTCCCCGGCCGTCAGGTCGAGGTCGGCGCCCTGCTCGCCGTCGTCAACGAAGTCGTCAACGAAGCACAGGAGGCCCCAGCGTCATGAACGCCATCGAGAGCCAGGACCACAAGGACCTGCGGGACGCCGTCGCCGCCCTCGGACGCCGGCACGGCCCCGGCTTCGACCGTGCCGCCCTGTGGGCCGAGGCCGGCAAGCTGGGCTACCTCGGGGTGAACCTCCCCGAGGAGTACGGAGGCGGAGGCGGCGGCATCAGCGAGCTGTCCATCGTCCTCGAGGAGTCCGGCGCGGCAGGCTGTCCGCTCCTCATGATGATCGTCTCGCCGGCCATCTGCGCCACCGTCATCGCCCGCTTCGGCACCGACGAGCAGAAGCGCACCTGGCTGCCCGGTCTCGCCGACGGCAGCCTCACCATGGCGTTCGGGATCACCGAGCCCGACGCGGGCTCGAACTCCCACCGCATCACGACCACCGCCCGCCGCGACGGCGACGGCTGGGTACTGACCGGCCGCAAGGTCTTCGTGTCCGGTGTCGACATCGCCGACGCGACGCTGATCGTCGGCCGCACCGAAGACGCGAGGACGGGCAGCCTCAAGCCGTGCCTGTTCATCGTCCCCCGGGACGCCGAAGGCTTCGGCCGCTCACAGATCGACATGGAACTCCAGGCCCAGGAGAAGCAGTTCGAGCTGGTCCTCGACGACGTACGGCTGCCCGCCGACGCGCTCGTCGGTGGGGGTACCTCCCACGCCGAAAACTGTGGGGGAGAGGACGCCGGCCTGCTCCAGCTGTTCGCCGGGCTCAACCCCGAGCGCATCATGACCGCCGCGTTCGCCATCGGGATGGGCCGCTACGCGCTCGGCCGGGCCGTGGAGTACGCGAAGTCCCGCCAGGTGTGGAAGGCCCCGATCGGCGCGCACCAGGCGATCGCGCACCCCCTCGCCGAGGCGCACATCGAGCTGGAGCTGGCCAGGCTGATGATGCAGAAGGCCGCCGCCCTGTACGACGCGGGCGACGACGTCGGCGCCGGCGAGGCCGCCAACATGGCCAAATACGCGGCCGGGGAGGCGTGCGTGAAGGCCGTCGACCAGGCCGTGCACACCCTCGGCGGCAACGGCCTCACCCGAGAGTACGGCCTCGGGCGGCTCGTCACGGCAGCCCGGGTCGCCCGGATCGCGCCGGTCAGCCGGGAGATGATCCTGAACTACGTGTCCCATCAGTCCCTGGGTCTCCCCAAGTCGTACTGACAGACGACATCCTGGCCGTCCAACCCAACGCCGAGGGGGCCGTCATGGTGTTCCGCAGCAGCTACGCAGATGTCCCGGCCGTCGTCGAACCCATCCACGAGACCGTGCTCGCACGCGCCGCCGAGTTCGGCGACACCGTTGCCCTTGTCGACGGGGTGAACGGCACCACCGTCACGTACCACCAGCTCGATCTGTTTCACCGGCGGATCGCCGCCGCGCTCGCCGAGGCGGGTCTGCGCAAGGGGGACGTACTGGCCCTGCACAGCCCCAACACCGTCGCCTACCCGGCCGTCTTCTACGGGGCCACCCGGGCCGGCGCGTCCGTCACCACCGTCCATCCGCTGTCCACGGCGGACGAGTTCGCCAAGCAGCTCCGCGACTCGTCCGCCCGCTGGATCGTCACCGTGTCCCCGCTGCTGGAGGTGGCGCGCAGGGCAGCCGAACTGGCCGCCGGGATCGAGGAGATCTTCGTCTGCGACCGGGCGGACGGGCACGTCAGCGTGCTCGACATGCTCGGCTCGAACGCGCCGGAGCCCGAGGTCGCCATCGACCCGTCCGAGGACATCGCGGCCCTGCCGTACTCGTCGGGCACGACCGGCGTGCCCAAGGGCGTCATGCTCACGCACCGCTCCATCGCCACCAACCTGGAGCAGCTGGCGCCGTTCGTCCCGATGGGGCCGGGCGACCGGATCCTCGCCGTGCTGCCCTTCTTTCACATATACGGCTTGACCGCCCTGATGAACGCGCCGCTGCGGCACGGCGCGACCGTTGTCGTACTGCCCCGCTTCGACCTCGACACGTTCCTGGCCGCCATCCAGGAACACCGCATCAACGGCCTGTACGTCGCCCCGCCGATCGTCCTCGCGCTCGCCAAGCACCCCGCGGTCGCGAAGTACGACCTGTCGTCGCTGGAGTACATCGTCAGCGCCGCCGCCCCGCTGGACGCCCGGCTCGGCGAGGCGTGCTCGAAGCGGCTCGGCCTGCCGCCGGTGCGCCAGGCGTACGGCATGACGGAGCTGTCACCCGGCACCCACGTCGTGCCGCTCGCCGCGCAGGACCCTCCGCCCGGCGCCGTCGGCCTGCTGCTGCCGAGCACCGAGATGCGCATCCTCGACCTCGACGGCTCCGGCAGGGAAATGGGCGTCGGCGAGGAGGGTGAGATCGTCATTCGCGGCCCGCAGGTGATGAAGGGCTATCTGGGCCGGCCCGAAGCCACCGCCGCGATGATCGACACCGACGGCTGGGTGCACACCGGCGACATCGGCCGTGTCGACGACGACGGCTGGCTGTTCGTCGTCGACCGGGTCAAGGAGCTCATCAAGTACAAGGGCTTCCAGGTCGCCCCCGCCGAGCTGGAGGCGCTGCTGCTCACGCACGAGTCGATCGCGGACGCGGCGGTGATCGGGGTGTACGACGGGGACGGCAACGAGATCCCCAAGGCATATGTCGTACGGCAGCCCGGCGCCGAGGGCCTGACGGAGGACAATGTCGTGGACTTCGTCGCCGAACGCGTCGCCCCGTACAAGAAGGTCCGCCGGGTCGAGTTCATCGGCGGTGTCCCGCGCGCCGCGTCGGGCAAGATCCTGCGGCGCGAGCTGCGGGAACGGGAGAACGCTTCGAAGGAGCAGTAGTACGTGACCATCGCCACCGCACACGAACGCGGCATCACCACCCTGACCCTGGACTCCCCGGCGAACCGCAACGCCCTCTCCGCGCGGCTCGTCGGCGAACTGGCCGAGGCCCTGGGCGGGTGCGCGGAGGACGACTCCGTACGGGCCGTCGTCCTCACGCACACCGGCTCCACGTTCAGCGCGGGCGCCGACCTGAAGACGCCACCCAGCCCGTACACGTTCGTGGAGCTGCTGCGGCAGATCGTGACCCTGCCCAAGCCCGTGGTGGCGAGGGTCGCCGGGCATGTGCGGGCGGGCGGCCTCGGCCTGGTCGGTGCGTGCGACATGGCGGTGGCGAGCGCTGTCTCCGACTTCGCGTTCACGGAGGTGCGCATCGGGGTCGCTCCCGCTGTCATCTCGCTGCCGCTGCTGCCGCGCATGGACCCGCGGGCGGCGGAGCGCTACTACCTCACGGGCGAGCGTTTCGAGGCGGCGGACGCGGTCCGCAGCGGTCTGCTGACGCTGGCCGCCGACGATGTGGACGAAGCCCTCGCGCCGCTCCTCGACGGGCTGCGCAGGGCTTCGCCGCAGGGGCTGGCGGCAGCAAAGCAGCTGGTCGCGGCTAGGGTGCTGGAAACCTTCGACCGGGACGCGGAAGACCTGGTCCGGCGCTCGGCCACGCTGTTCGCATCGACCGAGGCGCGCGAAGGGATGACGGCCTTCCTCGAACGACGGGACCCCGCATGGGTGTTGTGACGCCACCGACCGCCAAGGCCCCCAAGCAGGACCGCAGCCGGGCCACCCGGCAGCGGCTGCTGGAGGCCGCGGTGGCGTGCCTGGCCGAGGTGGGCTGGGCGGGCTCGACGGTCTCGGTGGTCGCCGAGCGCGCCGGCGTCTCCCGCGGGGCGGCACAGCACCACTTCCCGACCCGGGAGGACCTGTTCACGGCGGCCGTCGAGTACGTCGCCGAGGAGCGCTCGCAGGCGCTGCGGGAACTCCCGTCGCGCGGCCGTGCGGCGGTCGTCGCGGCCCTCGTCGACCTGTACACGGGCCCGCTGTTCCGGGCCGCGCTGCACCTGTGGGTGGCGGCCTCCAACGAGGAGCAGCTGCGCCCCAGGGTCACGGAACTCGAGGCGAAGGTAGGCCGCGAGACCCATCGCATCGCGGTCCGCCTGCTAAACGCGGACGAGTCCCGCCCGGGGGTGCGCGAGACCGTCCAGGGCCTGCTGGACATGGCCCGCGGCCTGGGCCTCGCCAACCTCCTCACGGACGACGCGGCACGGCGGCGGCGGGTGGTGGCGCAGTGGGCGGCGCTGGTGGAGGAGGCGCTCGAGTGAGGACCGGCGGCGGGCACGCGGCTGCGTACCGATCCGCCAACGGCCTTCAAACGGCCTTCGAACGGCCTTCAGGGGTGCGCGGTCCGGCGCGCGCACCCCGGCAGCGGGGCGACGGTCAGCCCGCGATGTCCTCGAAGCCCTCGATCTCACGCGGGTTGCGCGTGCCCGGGCCCACGTAGCGGGCCGACGGGCGCACCAGGCGGCCCGTGCGCTTCTGCTCCAGGATGTGCGCCGACCAGCCGGCCGTACGGGCACAGGTGAACATCGACGTGAACATGTGCGCGGGGACCTCCGCGAAGTCCAGCATGATCGCGGCCCAGAACTCGACGTTCGTCGCCAGCACCCGGTCCGGGCGGCGGTTGTGCAGCTCCTCGAGCGCCGCCTTCTCCAGCGCCTCCGCGACCTCGAACCGCGGCGCGTCCAGCTCCTTCGCCGTACGGCGCAGCACACGGGCGCGCGGGTCCTCCGCGCGGTACACGCGGTGGCCGAAGCCCATCAGGCGCTCACCGTTGTCCAGGGCGCGCTTCACGTAGGCCGTCGCGTCACCGGTGCGCTCGATCTCCTCGATCATGCCGAGGACCCGGGACGGCGCACCACCGTGCAGCGGACCGGACATCGCACCGACCGCGCCGGACAGCGCGGCGGCGACGTCGGCACCGGTGGACGCGATGACGCGGGCGGTGAACGTCGACGCGTTCATGCCGTGCTCGGCGGCCGACGTCCAGTACGCGTCGACGGCCTTGACGTGCTTGGGGTCCGGCTCGCCGCGCCAGCGGATCATGAACCGCTCGACGATGGACTCCGCCTTGTCGATCTCGCTCTGCGGCACCATCGGCAGGCCCTGGCCGCGTGCACTCTGTGCCACGTACGAGAGCGCCATCACGGCCGCCCGCGCCAGGTCGTCACGGGCCTGCGCCGCGTCGATGTCGAGGAGCGGCTTGAGGCCCCAGACGGGGGCGAGCATCGCCAGCGCCGACTGCACGTCGACCCGGATGTCACCGGAGTGCACGGGGATCGGGAACGGCTCCGCGGGCGGCAGGCCCGGGTTGAACGCGCCGTCGACGAGCAGGCCCCACACGTTCCCGAAGGAGACATGCCCGACCAGGTCCTCGATGTCGACGCCCCGGTAGCGCAGCGAGCCGCCCTCCTTGTCCGGTTCGGCGATCTCCGTCTCGAACGCGACGACTCCCTCGAGACCAGGTACGAAGTCGGACATCAGGCGGCTCCTCAAGATGTGTGCGTCATGCGGCGGCCGACCGCGTGGGCCGGTCACCCCGGTGATGCCCCGTGCGGCCGGTGGTCACCCGCTCGCCGGGAGGCAGGCACGATATCTGCTGCTGTATGGAGGCCACAGTGGCCCGACCCAAGATTTTGGCGGGTCCGTCTGGTGCGGGGAAGCGTGACATCCGGCACACTGCCCCAATTCGGCCCGGGAGGATTGACGGCACTCCGTGCCGGGCAGACTCGGTCGCTGCGGCAGGATGGCGTTGTGACCGACCACGCCGCCCACGACTCCGCCGCCGACAAGCCCGCCGTTCCGGACGTCACCGTCTCCGGCCTGCCCCTGCCCGACCCGGCAGAGACCAGGCTCGTCGTGCCCGACCCGGCCGTGATGCGCGAGCAGTACCGCTCGACACCGCTCGACGAGACCCGGCTGGCCGGCACGCCCATGGAACAGTTCGCCCGCTGGTTCGCCGAGGCAGCCGCCGCGGCGCTCCTCGAGCCCAACGCGATGATCGTCTCGACGGCCACGCCCGACGGCCGGCCGTCCTCGCGCACCGTGCTGCTGAAGCAGTACGACGACCGCGGCTTCGTGTTCTACACCAACTACGACTCGCGCAAGGGCCGCGAGATCGACGCCAACCCGTACGTCTCGCTGCTCTTCCCCTGGCACCCCCTCGAGCGCCAGGTCATCGTCACCGGCCGGGCGTCGCGCGTCGGGCGTGACGAGACCGTCGCGTACTTCCGCACCCGCCCGCACGGCTCCCAGCTCGGCGCCTGGGCAAGCGACCAGTCGGCGGTGATCGACGACCGCGCCGGTCTGCTGCGACGCTACGAGGAGCTGGCCGCCCGCTACCCGGAGGGCGAGCAGGTCCCCGCCCCCGCGCACTGGGGCGGCATCCGTGTCGTTCCCGACGCGATCGAGTTCTGGCAGGGCCACGAGAACCGCCTCCACGACCGGCTGCGGTACGTCCGCACGGACGGGGACGACTGGGCGGTCGAGCGGCTCGCGCCGTAGGGAGGACCGGGAGGTCCGGGAGGACCGCCTGGGGCCTGTCCGGGCGTCCGGGGCTGTCCGCGCGTCCGGGGCTGTCCGTCCCAGGGCCTCGCCGGGCCCGTCCGGGGTCTCGCCAGGCGCAGGCGCCGTCCGGAGCTCCTGCGCGTCCGCAGCGCGGCCTCCACCGCCGCGGGGTGTCCGTCCCGGGAACTGCACGTGCCGCACCGTGCGCTCCCGGCCCACGACCAGCACGGCCCGCTTCAGCCGCAGCGACGGCCCGGCGCGGAAGGTCGGCAGCCGCAGCGCCGCCGAGAGCCGCGCGTCCATGTCCGACAGCAGCGGGAACAGGGGAGGCCAGGTCGCAGCGCACGGGCGCCCGGCGGTCACGCGGACGGGCCGGAAACGCAGACGACCCGTGGGCCTTGGTCCCTCCGTCCGGACGGAGGGAGCCGGCCGGACTTACCGGCGGCCCACGGGTCGGGTGACTGCTTGGGTTTTCGGCAGGCGACCTGCCGAGGTGCACAGAGTGCGACGGCAGGCCGTTAGCCCGCAGCCACCTCGCTTGTCCGGTAAGAAATCACTTCCGGATCACCTCCTTTCTGAGCGTGGAAACGACCCTAGGTACTGCTTCCGGGCGGATCAACCCCTTTTTCTCGAGTTCCTGGGCGCGGGCACGCGGGCAACCGACGGCACCCCGGATGACCTGCGGTTTCGGACGGCTTCGAATCTTCGACGCCGGGATTTCACGAAACACTGTGTGTTCTGGGTCACGTTCGCGTTCAATGATCTGAGGTGCCAGGACTTGAGGTGCATCGGCGCACGTGGACACGTCCTGCAGGGGGTGCCGGGATGAGTGCTTCCAGGAGTGAGATCACCGACGAGCTCGACGCGGGAGGCCCCGAGCCGGGGCCGCACGGGGCAGATCTGCTCGCGGCGCTGCTCGACGGGATGGACGCCGCGCTGTGCGCGTTCGACGCCGGCGGGGTCGTGACG
Source organism: Streptomyces sp. NPDC006283 (assembly GCF_040613325.1). Lineage (NCBI taxonomy): Bacteria > Bacillati > Actinomycetota > Actinomycetes > Kitasatosporales > Streptomycetaceae > Streptomyces > Streptomyces sp. NPDC006283. The sequence goes on from NZ_JBEXRZ010000056.1 coordinate 25,519, forward strand.
CACTGGAACCGTGAGGCGGAGCGGATCCTCGGGTGGTCGGCGCAGGAGGCGGTGGGGCGGCGGGGCTTCGCCGGCTGGGCCGTGCGCAGTGCCGACGCCGACGACGTGCAGGCGCGCCTGATGGGCGCGATGTCCGTGCCGGGTCGGCAGGTGCACGAGTTCGCGCTGCTGCGCAAGGACGGCGGGCGGGTGCTCGTACGGACCCAGTCGGCGCGGGTGCTCGGCGCGGACGGCAGGCCCGCGGGGGTGTACTGCGCCTTCAGCGAGGTGCACGCGCAGATCGACCTGGAGCGGTCCATCGCGCTGAGCGAGGCGCTCTTCGACGACGCGTCGTGGGGTGTCGTACTGGTCGACGTGGATCTGCGGCCGGCGGTCGTCAACGGGGAGGCGGCCCGCGCGCTCGGCGCGGGGCGCTCGTCCGCGCTGGGGCGGCCGCTCGGCGAGCTGCTGGAGCAGGGCGTGGAGGAGCTCGAGGGCGCGCTGCACCATGTGCTGGCGGAGGGGGCCCCACGAGGGCTCATGGATCTGTGGGTGGTCGTCGCCACGGCAGACGGGCAGCCGCAACGGCGCTGCTGGCGCAGCGGGTTCCTGAGGCTGGCCTCGCCGCTGGCGGAGGAGCCGGTTCCGCTCGGTGTGGGGTGGCTCTTCCACGACGTGACGGACGCCAAGCTGGCCGAGCAGGAGGCCGACCGGTTGCGGTTCCGGTCCAGTCAGCTGCACCGTGCGGGCCGGGCGGCCGCGGAGTGCGAGGACCCGATGGAGGCGGCGACTGCCTACCTCGACTTCGCGCTGGCGGGCTTCGCCGATCATGTGCTGCTCGACGTGGCAGAGGCCGGCGGTGAGCGTCTGGTGCGGGCAGCCGCGTCGCCCGCGGGGGCGCCCGGGCCGTGCGCGGGGCCGGCGGGCGGCGGCCTGCCGGTGCGCTACGCGCCCGGCCACCCGGTGTTCCAGGCCATGGAGCGGGCCGGCTCGGTCCGGGCGAGCTGCGGCGCGACGGGCACGCCCGGGGACTGGGCGGAGCAGCGCCGGTGGCCGAGGGACGCGGCCCATGCGCTGTGCACGGTACTGCGCTGCCGCGGCCGGACCCTGGGCGTGGTGACCTTCCTCCGGGGCGCGGCAAGACCCGCGTTCGAGCGCCCGGACGCGGTGTACGCGGAGAGCGTCGCGGTGCTCGCCGCGGCGGCGCTGGACCTGGCGCAGCTGACGAGCGACTGACCGCCGCGCGCGGCCGCCCGGCGTCGCGGTCTTTTCGCGGCGAGGGGCGGTTTCGCGTGCCGCGGTCCCGAGCGCTGCTGTCGCCTGGGCGGCTGCCTCGGGTGCGGGCCGTTCCGCGGCGGTCGGCCCGCGCTGCGGGGGCGTGGCCGTCGCGCGCCATGTGACCGTGCCGAGGCTGTCGTGCCGCGCGCGCAGTCGATCCGCGTGCAGCAGGCCCGCGCCCGCGGGGCGTCAGTGACGGAAGAAGATGCGGTCGCCGTACTCGTCCATCACGCGGCCGTTCCACTCGTGGCCGCCGTCCACGTTGCCCGAGCGGAGCAGCGGCGGTTCGATGCCGCGTTCGGCGAGCTGTTCCGCGGCCGCGGCCATCGTCGCCTGCATCAGAGCGCTGGTCACGACGGTCGACGCCGGGGCGAACGGGGCCTCGATCTTCCCGTGCGTCAGTTCCGCGTCACCGACGGCGATATGGGAGTCGAGCACGATGTCGCAGTGATCCTTGAGGAACGTGCCCGACGCGTGCCGGGACTTCGTCTCCTGCGCGTACGCGACCGATGTCACGCCGATCACGGTGAGACCGAGCGCCCGGGCGTTCATGGCCATCTCGACGGGCAGGGGGTTGCGGCCCGACAGGGAGATGATCACCAGCAGGTCTCCCGCGCGGGCCGGACTGGAATCGAGCACCACCCCGGCGAGGCCGTCCACGCGCTCCAGCGCGGAGCCGAGAGTGGCGGGCATGACGTCGACGCCGACCACGCCCGGGACGGCGAGCAGGTTCATCAGGGCCAGGCCGCCCGCCCGGTAGACGACGTCCTGCGCGGGGAGGGAGGAGTGGCCCGCGCCGAAAGCGAAGAGCCGGCCGCCCGAGGCGACGGTGTCGGCGATGGCGGTACCGGCTGCCGCGACGTGCGCGGACTCCTCGTCCCGTACGTGCTGCAGCAGACCGATCGCGGCGTCGAAGAACTGACCGGCCAGCTTGCTCTCGCTCATCGCCGAGCCCTTTCCGCAGGGGTGAGGAGTACCGGTGGTACCCGTGTCGCGGATCACGTTGCGGTCTGGACCATTGCCCTGTCAATACAGGGCCGGAGCGGGCACGGCACGGTTGTCGGCGCGATGCGCAAGAATTGAGCCGGGGCCAGCGCACGACTTTCACGTCACAGCATCGAGGGGCACGTATGTCCGGACTGATCGACACGACGGAGATGTATCTCCGCACCATCCTCGAGCTCGAGGAGGAAGGTGTGGTGCCCATGCGGGCCCGGATCGCGGAGCGGCTCGACCAGAGCGGTCCGACGGTCAGCCAGACCGTGGCGCGCATGGAGCGCGACGGTCTGGTGACGGTCGCGGGCGACCGGCACCTGGAGCTGACGCAGGAGGGCCGTCGGCTCGCCACGCGCGTGATGCGCAAGCACCGGCTCGCCGAGTGTCTGCTCGTCGACGTGATCGGCCTGGAGTGGGAGCAGGTCCACGCGGAGGCGTGCCGCTGGGAGCACGTGATGAGCGAGGCGGTGGAGCGGCGCGTGCTCGAACTGCTGCGTCATCCGACGGAGTCGCCGTACGGGAACCCGATCCCGGGCCTGGAGGAGCTGGGCGAGAAGGCGGAGGCCGACCCGTTCCTGGACGACAGCATGGTCTCGTTGGCGGAGCTGGACCCGGGTACGGACGGCAAGACGGTGGTCGTCCGCCGGATCGGGGAGCCGATCCAGACCGACGCCCAGCTGATGTACACGCTGCGGCGGGCAGGCGTGCAGCCCGGTTCCGTGGTGAGCGTGACGGAATCGGCCGGCGGGGTGCTCGTGGGCAGCAGCGGTGAGGCGGCGGAGCTGGCGGTGGAGGTGGCCTCGCACGTCTTCGTCGCGAAGCGGCAGGCCTGACGGCTCCGCGCCTCGGTTCTCGCCGTGACGGCCCCGCCCCCGCCTGTCGGTGGGGGCGGGGCCGTTCGCTTACGTGCCCCCCGGGGGCGCCTTTGCTTCGGCGGCGGCCGGATGCGGTCGGAGGTGGCCGGACCGGGGCGGAATTCCCGTGGCCGAAACCGTTTTCCGCCCGGAATGGCAGCGCCCGGGCGAATCGCGTGCCACCCTGTGGCTGAGGCATATGACCACGGTCGGGGGTGGGGTCCCCGCCGAAGGCTGGGGGGAGGGAACCGCGTGATGCGCCTGTCGTGCGCCCCGCGCGTAAACCGGAGCGAACGCCCACGCGACGTCTCGCTCGTCGACCTGCGCGAACGCATGCGCGGCTTTTCGCCTGACGGGTCGTGCCCGGCGCGGCCGTCGCCACGCCCTGCGGCATGCCGCATCCCGTGCCGCATCCGGAGCCGTCTGCCGCGGCGCCGTCTCTGCGGGGACTCCCCGACATGGAGGAGTCCCGGCGCCCGAGGGCGCCGGGACTTGTCCTCCCCTGTGCTGACCCGGAGCCCCGAGCTCTCAGGGTCAATCCCGTCGGACCGTTTTCCCCGAGCGGCCCGCCTCCCGCAGAAGATCTCCCCCCGGCAGCGCCGGTCAATCCCCCAGGATGGTCACTCGATTGAGGGGTGTTGCGCGGCAGAACCGCGTTTTCGAATACAGGTTCGATAGTCTGACAGTGTTCTACACGGGGCTCGTGAGGAGCCGGCCCGACTCGGGGGAGAGAAGGGGGTGCCAGGCCGAATGGTGCGGCGCATCGATGTGACCGGAGCAGGCGGTGTACGCCTGGCTGCCTGGGAGTTCGCGGACCCGCCGAAGGGCCGCGGCGAGGGGGAACAGGCCCCCAAAGTCTTATTGCTCCATGGACTGATGGGCCGCGCCTCGCACTGGGCGTCCACGGCCCGCTGGCTCAGCGAGCGGCACCGCGCGGTCGCGCTCGACCAGCGCGGCCACGGCCGCAGCGACAAGCCGGCCGACGGCCCGTACGGGCGCGAGGCGTACGTGGCGGACGCGGAGGCCGCGATCGAACAACTCGGCCTCGCGCCGGTGACCTTGATCGGCCATGCGATGGGCGCCCTGACGGCCTGGCAGTTGGCGGCCAAGCGCCCGGACCTGGTCGGGGCCCTGATCATCTGCGACATGCGCGCCTCGGCGCTGGGGGCGGCGTCGCAGCGCGAATGGGAGGACTGGTTCCGCTCGTGGCCCGTCCCGTTCGCGACCCTGGCCGACGTCCGCAAGTGGTTCGGCGAGGACGACCCCTGGGTGGAGCGGCCGAACGCGTCCCGTGGGGAGTTCTTCGCCGAGGTGATGGCGGAGTGCGCCGACGGCTGGCGGCCGGTGTTCTCCCGTCGCCAGATGCTCATTTCACGCGAGACATGGGTCCACGACGCCCACTGGGAGGAACTGGCCCAGGTCCGCTGCCCCACCCTGGTGGTCCGCGGCCTCGACGGCGAACTGGGCCGCGCGGAGGCCCAGGAAATGGTCCGCGTCCTGCCTCGCGGCCAGTACGGCGAGGTCTCCGAGGCCGGCCACCTGGTCCACTACGACTGCCCGGCCGGCTGGCGCACGGCCATCGAGCCTTTCCTGGACGGTGCGTTGACGCCGTGACGGACCGAACCACCGGGGTTCGCCGTGGCGTCATGAACGGAAGGTGAGACGCCGGTGACGGCCGACGGACCGGCAGTCTGCGGGGGAGCGTGGCGGCGGCCGGCGAGGTGGCCTTCCGCCGGGTGGCGGGCCGCTGGGAGGTGGCCGAGGTCAGCAACCAGTCCACCGGCTACTGCCCCGACCCCGAATGCCGGCCGTCCGTGGCCGCGGCCCTCGACCGTGCCGGGGTCGCACGACCGGACCGGTTCACGCACGAGATCGTTTTCCGGCGCTGCACCGGATGCGACGAACTCAACATCGTCCGCGAGGGCGACTTCGTGTGCGTCTTCTGCGACGCCGACCTGCCCGCCGCCGGAGCGTAGGTCAGTTCAGCGGCCGGCGGATCTCCTCGCGGACCTTGGCCGCCGTCGCTGCCGCCGACTCGAGGTCGATGGCCTCCGGTGACTTCTTCGCCGTCCCGTCCGTGACGAGGGTGACCGAGGCGTTCGTGTTGTCGTCCGCCCAGGCGCAGATGGGGAGAGGTGCCGTGCCGCCGCCCGTCTGGTCCATCGTGACGACCTGACAGGTGATCGTGACCTCCGACCCTGCGGGCGTGAAGTCCTTCGCCGGTACGGCGAGTGCGGAGCCGTCGGCTCCGGCCGCGCCCCTGAGGATGCTCTCGCGGGCGGTGTCCGGGTCCTTGATGCGGCCGTGCATACCGGAGATGACAAGGACGCCGCCCTCGGAAGCCGAGGTGTACTGCGCCACCGTGGCCTTCGGGTCACGGATGTTGGACTCGTCGACGGTGGAGGACTCCAGCTGCTTCTGCCGCTCCGCGGACTGGTCGTCGGCCAGCTCGTACGTGCCGTCGAGCAGCGTCTCCGGTGCTGTGAGCCGGTACTCGGCCGCCGGGAAGCTGCTTTCGCCGCCGCCCGGTGAACCGGAGTCGCGGTTGCCGAACCAGGCCAGGCCGAGGATCAGCGCGACGAGTCCGAACGCGAGGGAGATGGTCAGGCCGGTGCGGTTCTTGCGCTTCGGCGGCGGGACCGGCGGAGCGTAGGGCAAGGGGTTGCCCCAGCCGCCGCCCGCCCCCGGGTAGGGCTGCTGCTGCCCGTAGCCCGGCTGCGGGTACGGGGCTTGCTGCTGCGGATACCCGGGTTGCTGCTGGGGGTACGGCGATTGCTGCGGGTACTGCGGCTGCCCGTACGGATGCGGCTGCTGCCCGTACGGGTTCGGCGGCGTCGACATGGACACGACGCTACTTCACCGTACGGGCACCCACCGTGTCGGGTCGGTCACCCCTTGCTGACCGCTGTCAAGATCTCCGGCAGCCGCCTCGCCGTCTGCGGCGCCGCGAGCCGTACGCCCGCCCACGCCAGCAGCGCGCCGTACGCCGCGCCCACCGGCAGGGGCAGCCACTGTGTCCCGGAACCGGAACCGGCAGAGGCGTTCAGCCAGATGGTGAGGGCGATCACCGGGGTACACAACAGCGCTGTCAGCAGCATCCCGCCGAAGATGGAGAGCCAGGCGAGCCCGCCCTGCCCCGGGGCGACGTTCTTGTACGCGCTGTCCTGCGGGATCGAGTACGGGAAGCGCGCCGACGCCACCGCGCCGGACGCCACCATCGCGCCCAGCACGGCGAACGACAGGCCCAGTACCTCCGGAAGGTCGTGCAGGCGGTCGAGCGCCGCCGCCGTCAGCACCGACACCAGCGCCATGTACGGCACGGTGATCAGCAGCAGCGCGAGTGCCCGCGCCCGTAGTTCGGCGTACGCGTCGCGCGTCGAGGAGATCGTCAGCGCCACCATCCAGAAGGCCGAGGTGTCCTGGCCGAACTGGTTGTACATCATCATGCCGAGCATTCCGGCGGCGAAGCAGGCGAAGTAGATCGAGCCGGTGCCCTGCAGGGCGTTGAAGATCGGCACGATGAGCCCGATCGCCAGGGACGTGACCCACGCGCCCTTCGTCTTCGGGTCGCGCCAGATGTACCGCAGGGCGCGCTGCATCACCGCTCCCGTGCGGCCCTTTGGCAGCAGCTCGTGCAGTCCGGAGGAGGACGCCTTGCGGGTCGGTTCCGAGGCCGCCGCGAGCGTCGATCCGTCCGGGGCGGTCATCAGCTTCGTGAGACTGCGCCGCCATGCGCGCAGCAGCAGCACGAGCGCAAGGGCCGACAGGGCGAGTTGGGCGAGCGCGGCGCCGTACGCGCTGTCGCTCGCCGAGTCCACCGCGCCGATCGCGGACGCCGGCGGCACCCACCGCACGATCGCCGCCGCCGGGGCCAGTGCCGCGAGCCCGCCCGCGTCACCGAGGCGCTGCATGCCGAAGTTCACGAACTGGATGCCCACCGCGACCACCAGGCCGCTGAGCACTGCCAGGTCGCGGCCCTTGCGTGAGGTGAGCAGCCGGATGTTGGCCGCGGCGACCGCCCGGGCCAGTGCCAGGCAGACGAGCAGGGTGAGCGGGACGGCGACGACCGACACGATCAGCGCGAAGGCGCCGTGGGAGAGCGCGAACGCCGTGCCCACCGCCACGCAGAGCGTGAACAGCGGCCCGATGCCCACGAGCGACGCGACGAGCAGCGCCGTCACCAGCGGCCCCGGCCGCAGCGGCAGCATCACCAGACGCGTCGGGTCGAGGGTCTCGTCGCCGCTCGGGAAGAACAGGGGCAGCACCGCCCAGCCGAGGGCCAGCAGCCCTGTCAGGGGGACGACGAGCGACGCGGCGTGCTCGTTGCCGCGCAGCAGGACCAGTCCCAGCAGCTGGAGAGCCGCGAACAGCAGCACGAGGACCATGGAGACGATGTACGCGGCCCGGCGGCCCGAGGACCGGCGCAGCCCGTTGCGCAGCAGCGACAGCTTCAGCCGGACGAAGACGGAGGTCAGTGACGCCGTACTCAACGTGCACCGCCGCCGAGCCAGTCCAGCGACTCGCCGCTGTCCCGGCCCTGTGCGCCGACCAGTTCCAGGAACGCTGCCTGCAGCGACGGGGCGTCGCCGCGCACCTCGGCCAGCGGGCCCTGCGCGCGGATGGTGCCGGCCGCCATCACCGCCACCCAGTCGCACAGCGACTCGACCAGCTCCATCACATGGCTGGAGAAGACGACGGTCGCCCCGGAGGCGGTGTACCGCTCGAGCACCCCGCGGATCGTCTGGGCGGACACCGGGTCGACGCCCTCGAACGGCTCGTCGAGGAAGAGCACCTCGGGGTTGTGCAGCAGCGCCGCCGCCAGCCCGATCTTCTTGCGCATGCCGGTCGAGTAGTCGACGACCAGCTTGTGCTGCGCGCCCGCCAGGTCCAGTACGTCCAGCAGCTGGCCCGCGCGCTTGTCGACCTCTTCGCCGGGCAGGCCGCGCAACCGGCCGTTGTAGGCGAGCAGTTCACGCCCCGAAAGGCGCTCGAAGAGCCGCAGGCCCTCCGGCAGGACGCCGATACGGGACTTGACCTCGACCGGGTCGCGCCACACGTCGTGCCCGGCGACCAGGACCCGGCCCTGGTCCGGCCGGAGCAGGCCGGTGATCATCGACAGGGTCGTCGTCTTGCCCGCGCCGTTCGGGCCGACGAGTCCGATGAAACTGCCGGCGGGCAGCGTCACGTCGATCCCCGCTACGGCGACCTGCTCGCCGAACCTCTTCCACAGCCCCTCGACGTGCACGGCGGGCGGTGCCGTTCGTGCTCCGCCCGTCTCGGTCCCGCCTGCCTCGTCAACCACCTGTTCCGGCATGTGCTTCTGCGCCCTTCGGTGTCCCCGTGCGTGCCCGGTACGGCACTCCTGTACTGGTGTACGGGTCCACCCTACGGACGCCTCGCCGGGCCGGTCCGCCCCCGGTGGCAACGGGCGGCGGTGCCCGGGCGGCAACGGCGGGCTTACGCCCTGCGCACCCGTGCCGCGGCCGCTTCCCTGCCGCAGGCGTACGCGACGGGGCTGATCAGCTCTTCCGCGTCCGGGAGCCAGCGGTTGGCGGGGGTGGGGCGGCGAGCCCACTGCACCGCGCCGTGGCCGCCGACCCGGGTCGGCGGGGCGGCGACGTAGTGGCCCTCGCCGCGTGCGACCACATCGAGGGAGCTCGGCGCCCAGCCCAGTTTCCTGATCAGGTCGGGGGCCTTGAGTGCCGCGCCCGGCAGCACGAAGAACAGCATCCGGCGGTCGGGCGTGCAGGTCACCGGGCCGAGGGGGAGATCCATCCGCTCCATGCGCGCCAGGGCGAGGAAGCCGGCCGACTCCGGGACGTCGAGGGCGTCGAAGGTACGGCCGGTGGGCAGCAGGATCGACGCCTTCGGCTGCTTCGACCACAGTCTGCGCGCGGCCGTGGCGCTGCCGGTCGCCTGGTTCGCCCAGTCCGGCCGGGCCGCGTGCGCGCCGGGCAGGGGGCAGGCCGTGTCGCCGCACGAGCAGCGTTCCGTGCCTTCGACGGCCTCCAGCCAGGTGCCGGGGAACACGTCCCAGTGCCGCTCTTCCGCGTACCGCACGGCGCTGTCCAGCAGCTGCTCCCCTCGCTGCTGGGGGATCTGTGCGGCTTCCGTGACTCCCATGGTCTCTTCCACGACACACTCAACTACCGCCGCAACCTCGGGTTACGGGGCGTGATGCGGTGGGCGGTGGAGCATCGATCCTGCACGTGGGGCGCACGGGTGCACGGCCGGGGGCGCGCGCGGGGCAATGCCGCGACGGGCGGGTAACCAGTGCGGGGGGACGATCGCGGGCCGGTGGAAGGGAGTCGGCCCTGCGACGCGAACAGCACGGAGGCTCGGCCGCCGCGACCAGCGGGCCCGGGCCCGTACGACGCGAAAAGGAACCAACCCGACCAATTCTGCATTCTCCATAAATCAGCCGGGCAGTGATCAACTCATTGATCATCGCGGCACCAGGGGGTAGTTCATGGCAGCCAGGCCTCTCGTCGCCCGCCAGCCGAACGAACGGTTGCAGGCGCTCATTCAGGAAGCCGGATGCTCGAACGCCGGGTTGGCCCGGCGCGTCAACATGGTCGGCTCGGAGCGGGGCGTGGACCTGCGCTACGACAAGACGTCCGTGGCGCGCTGGCTGCGCGGCCAGCAGCCGCGCGGCCGTGCGCCGGGCATCATCGCGGAGGCACTCGGCCGCAAGCTCGGCCGCACGGTGACCATCGGCGAGATCGGCATGGCGAACGGGAAGAACCTCGCCACCGGCGTCGGCCTGCGGTTCGCGCCGACGGTGCCGGGAGCGATCGAGCAGGTCTGCGAGCTGTGGCGCAGCGATGTGGGCCGCCGCGACTTCCTGTCGGGCTCGGCGGTCGCCGCCTCGGCTCTCGTCGAGCCCAGCCGCGACTGGCTGATCACCGGCGCGGACCCCCAGGTGGCGCGCACGGCCGGCGCGCGGGTCGGCGTCTCGGACGTCGAGGCGGTCCGCGCGATGACGGCGGCACTGACCGAGATGGACCACCGCTTCGGCAGCGGACACGTCCGGCCGGTCCTCGTGCACTACCTGAACAGCGTGGTCGCCGGGCTGCTGTCCGGTTCGTACCGCGAGGCCGTCGGCCGGGAGCTGTTCGCGGCGGTCGCGCGGCTGACCGAGCTCGCGGGCTACATGGCCGTGGACACCGGCCAGCCCGGGCTCGCCCAGCGGTACTACATCCAGGCGCTGCGGCTCGCGCAGGCCGCGGGCGACCGAGGTTACGGCGGATACGTCCTGGCCGCCTCCATGAGCCACCTCGCCGCCGAGCTCGGCAATCCGCGCGAGATCGCGCAGCTCGCGCGGGCAGCGCAGGAAGGCACGCGGGGCCGGGTCACGCCGAGGGTGGAGGCGATGTTCCACGCGGCGGAGGCCCGCGGGCACGCCCTGCTCGGGGACGCCCGCACCTGTCACGAGGTGGCGGGCAGGGCGGTCGCCGCGCTGGAGCGGGCCGAGCCGGGCGCGGGCGACGACCCCGACTGGATCGCCCACTTCGATCATGCGTACCTGGCCGACGAGCTGGCGCACTGCTACCGCGACCTCGGCGAGGCGGAGACCGCCGCCCGGCATGCCGCGGACGCGCTGGACGGCCACCCGGAGTCGCGTACGAGGCGTCGTGCCATCGGCCTGGTCCTGCTGGCCTCCGCCCAGGTGCAGCAGCGCGAGGTGGAACAGGCCTGCTACACCGGCACGCGCGCGGTCGAACTGCTGGACACCGTGCGCTCCAGCAGGGGCGCGGAGTATCTGGAGAACCTGCAGCTGCGGCTGGAGCCGTACGCGCAGGAGCCCGCGGTCAGGGAGTTCACCGCGCGGCTGGAGCTGCGGGCGGCCGCGTGACGGATGAGACAGCCGCGTGACGGACGGGACAAGGGTGACGGAGGTTACGGTTCAGCGTCCTCAACGGTTGTCTGCCGGTCATGAGCAGCGAGTTGTGTCCGCATCTTGTTACTGCTCCGGTGCGTGTGTGCGGAGCACTCCGAGCACCCGGTAGCGTGAACCGACGATTCCGTAGGTCCACACGTAGGAGTCCCGGTGACGCACAGCGGACAGGGTGACGAGCAGCGGCTTCCCGCCGCGCGGCCCGCGTACGAAGGCGTCGTGCTGCCCGCCGACGGCAGCGAGCCCTTGATACCCGGCGCGCCGGGCGCGCAGCCGGCTCCGGCGGGTGGGCAGCCCTGGGGCGAGCCATGGGGACCGCAGCAGCCGGCGCCCCAGGCGCCCCAGGGGCCGGGCTACGGCTACCCCGGCGGCGCGGCACAGCCCGGGTACGGCTACCCCGGCGGCCAGGCTCCTGAGGGTCAGGGTTATCCGGGCGCCCCGGCGCAGGCCGGTGGCTACGGCTACCCGGGCGGCCCGGCGCAGGCCGGCGGCTACGGCTACCCCGGCGACGGGACGCCGCCGCAGGGGCCGGCCCCGCAGCACGGCGTGCACGCGCAGCCGCTGCCCCAGCCGGGTGCCCCCGCCGGCCCGTACCAGAACTCGCACGCCCCTCAAGGGGCGCCCCAGCAGGGCCAGTTCCCCCACGGCGCACCCGCTTCGACAGTTCCCGCAGGCGCGTTGCCCCCGCAGGCGCCCCAGGCGCCCCAGGCCCAGCCGACGCCCCACGCACCCCACGGGGCCGCTGCCCAGGGGCAGTTCCCCCAGAACGCGTACGCACAGCAGGCGCCGCAGGGCGCGCTCCCGCCACAGCAGGGCCACGGTCTGCCGCCTCAGGGCGCCGCGCCGGCGGCGGACTCCGACGCCACGCAGTACATCCCGCCCGTCGCGTCCGGTGCTCCCGTCGCGCCCGGTGCGCTGCCGCCCGAGATGCCCGCCGAGTCGACCACCTTCCTCGGCACCGGGCCGCTGGGCCACGGAGGCGGCAGCAGGCAGGGCGCACCCCAGGGCTCCGACGCCGACGCGACGCAGTACATCGCCCCCGTGCCCGGCGGCAGCGCCCCCGGGGCCGTGCCGCCCGCTCCCGCCGGTGCGCCGTTCGGCATCCGGCCGGGTGCTCCCGGCGACCGGCAGCCGCCGGCCGAGTTCGACAGCCTGTTCCGTTCGGAGGGCTCAGGCCCCCAGCCGGCCGACGCCACCCAGCAGATGCCCCGCTTCGGGGAACAGCCGCCGGCGCCCGGTCATCAGCAGGCCCGCTACGAGCCGCAGTACGACCCCGACCCCGAGCCGCGCCGCCGGTCCACCGCGCCGGTGGTCGCCGCGCTCGTCATCGGTTGCGCAGTGCTCGGGCTCGGTGTCGGTGCGGTCATGTTCAGCGGCGGGGACGACAAGAAGGACCCGGGCCCGGACAAGAACGTCGCCGCCGACTCCCCGGCGCCCAGTGACACCGCCCCCGCCACGCAGCCGGCCGATCCGGCGGAGCCGCAGGCCAAGGAGCTGGACAAGCTTCTCGCGGACAGCAACAACAGCCGTGCCGCGGTCATCCGTTCCGTGGAGAACATCAAGGTCTGCAAGAACTTGGACCAGGCCGCCGCGGACCTGAAGGGCGCGGCGCAGCAGCGACGCGACCTGGTGACCAGGCTGGGCGCCCTGAGCGTGGACAAGCTGCCGAACCACGCCGCGCTGACCGCGTCGCTGACGAAGGCGTGGCAGGCGTCGGCGTCGGCCGACGACCACTACGCGGCGTGGGCGGAGCAGGTCAAGGGCAAGAAGGGCTGCAAGGGCGGCAGGGCCCGCGGCACCGCCCAGACCGTGCAGGCCAACAAGGCGAGCGGTGAGGCGACGAAGGCGAAGAACGAGGCCTCGCCCCTGTGGAACTCCATCGCCCGCACGTACAGCCTGACGGAACGCCGCAGCGACCAGCTGTGACCGGCGGCCCCGGGCCGGTTCCCTTCGGAACCGGCCCCGCGGGGCCCCGGGGGGCGCCAAAAGCGGGCCAAAAGGGGCGGCCCCACGGCCCCCCAGCCATGGGGGGGGGCGCG
>NZ_JBEXRZ010000057.1:0-38463 GCF_040613325.1 Streptomyces sp. NPDC006283
GCCCGCGGCCCTGGCGGGCTGGCAGTTCAGCCGCCGTCCGCTGCGCGGCGCGGGGCCGGTGCTGCTGCTCGTGCTCGCGGTGGCCATGGGCATGCTGGCGATCGGTCAGAGCGCCTCGTGGGACCGGTCGCAGAGCGACCAGGCCGACTTCAGGGCCGGCGCGTCGGTACGGGTGACCGGGAGCGGGACCGGTCGGCTCGGGGACGCGGGTCTGTACGCGTCCCTCCCGGGCGTGCGCGACGCAGCGCCCGCTCACCGCGCCCCGATGGGTCTCTCCGGCAACCGCACCGCAACAGTGCTCACACTCGACACCGCCGGCGCGGACGAGAACCTGCTGCTGCGCGGCGATCTCGCGGACCGCTCGCCCGCCAGGCTGCTCGACTCGGTACGCACGGAGCAGACCGCCCGGCCCGGCGTGCTGCTGCCCGAGGACGCCCGACGGCTCACCCTCGACCTGCGGATCACCGGCCAGCAGGCCCCGTCGGGCGGCTCCCCGTCGGAGCTCGCGCCGCGGGTCGCCGTGGTCGTCGAGGACCGCTACGGCCTGGCCCACCCGGTCTCCGCCGGGACGGTGGCCGCCGACGGCAAGCCGCACACGGTGACGCTCGACCTGGACGAGACCGCCTCCGGAGGCCACGCCGCCCCCGCGGGGCCGCTCGCGGTGACCGGACTGCAGCTGGACGGCGACATACCGTCCGGTCCCGCGACGACGCACCGGCTGACCGTGGAACGTTTGCAGACCACCGACGTGGAAGGCACGCCGAGCACCGTCAGGGCACCGGCAGGACTGCGCTGGGAAGGCAGCTACACCGAGACCATGGCCGGGGAGCCCCAGTCCCCCGAGCCGCTCCGCCCCGCCGCCTCCGCTGCGCGGCCTTTGACCCTCGACTACGTGGTGGGCCCGGATCCCCATGCCACGGACGCCTGGGGGAACTACGTCACCTCGGAGTTCAGCGTCCGCTCCACCGCGGCCCGCCCCGCCGCACCGAAGCAGATCGCGGCCGTGGCCACCGACGACTTCCTGAGCGCCGCCGGGGCGGAGCGCGGCGAGGCCCTCGACGTGACGCTGGCCGGAGAGGTGCTGCGGGTCCGGATCGTGGGGACGGTGGAGCAACTGCCGACGACCGGGCCCGGGGCGGCGGACCCTGCTCCGTCCGGCGCCGCGGACGGGGCCGCCGACGGCACTGCGGCCGCGGCGCAGGAGAGCCTCGACGGCGGTGCGCTGCTCCTCGACCTGCGTGCGGTCAACGAGGCCTTCGCCGCGAGGGCCGGTGCCTTGCTCAAGCCCAACGAATGGTGGCTGAGCACCGCCCCCGGAAAGGCGGACGAGGTCGCAAAGGCCCTGCGCGAACGGCCCGATGCCGACCCCGGCCAGGTGGTCGTGCGGGACGAGAGCGCCGACGAGTTGCTCGGCGACCCCCTCGGCGCCGGGCCGCGCTCGGCGCTGATGGCGGTGGCGGTGGCCGCCGCGGCACTCGCCGCGGTCGGTTTCGCGGTGAGCGCGGCCGGTTCACTGCGGGAACGGTCCGCCGAACTCGCCGTGTTCCGCGCCCTGGGCGCACCCCGCCGCCAGCTCGCCCGGCTGGTCGCGGCAGAGCAGAGCGTGCTGATCGGCATCGCCCTGCTGGTGGGGCTCGCCCTCGGCGCGGCACTGACCCGGGCGGTGGTCCCGCTGATCGTCCTCACCGGACAGGCGACCAAGCCTGTGCCGCACGTACTCGTCGAACTGCCCGTCGGGCAGGTGAGCCTGCTCCTCGCGGGAGTCGCCGCGCTGCCGCTGCTGATCGTCGCCGTCATCGCCCTGCGTCGCGCCGACCCCGCGGTGACCCTGCGACACCAGGGGGACCACTGACATGAATCCGCGCTCCACCGGGGCCGAGAGCCCGCGCCGACGCATCGTGGCCCCCTGGGTCGGAACCCGGCTGCGCACCGCGCCGGGAGCAGCCGTCGCGTTCGCCGTGCTGGTGCTGCTCACGGCGTTCGTGGCGGCCGCGTTCCCGCGCGCCGTCGACTCCTACGAGAACCGCGGCCTGCGCCACGATCTGCGCGACGCCTCGGCCTCCCGCAGCGTGCTGGAACTGAGCACCCCCCAGCCGCCGCTCCAGATGCCCCAGGCGGCGAGGGAGGAGGCGCTGCGTCCCGAGCGCCTCGCCGACGCGCACCGCGAGGTGGTCGAGCTGCTGCCGGAGCCGTTGCGCGCGGACGCGGCGCAGTCGGCTCACGGGGTGCGGACCGCGAAGGGCCTGATCGGCAGCGACCGCTGGCTGCCCCGCCCCGACTCGCTGCCGCCCGAGTTCGTGCTGGCCGCCCAGAGCGGAATCGCCGGCCACTCCACCGTGCGCGAGGGCCGGCTGCCGCGGACGGCCGGCGAGGTGACGGCGACCACGAAGCAGCTCGAGGCAGCGGTCACCGCGGAGACGGCGAAGACGATGCGTATCAAGGTCGGATCGGTGGTGCACCTGGGCGAGCCGGGCACCCCGGCCCTGTCGGTGCGGATCACCGGGATCGTCGACCCCCGCGACCCGCACGGCAGTTACTGGTCGGCCGAAGAGCTGCTGCGCACACCCGGTCTGCTCGCCAAACCCTCCAGTCCGCCGCCGCTGTACTGGCAGGCCGCGCTCCTGATCGCCCCCGAAGCCGCCCCCGCGCTGCTGGGCACCCTCGGCGAACCGGAGCCGTACTGGCGGATCGCGCCCGCCACCGGGCACCTCACCCGGCAGGACGTGCCCCGTCTCACCGAGCAGGTGGCGTCCCTGGAAGGCGGCCCGGAGCTGCTGAAGATCAAAAGCGTCGTCGACGAGAACGCCGCCCTGAGCACTGACATCGACGGCATCCTCGCCTCCTACACCGCGATGCGCGAGGCGATCGCACCCGTCGTCGCCGTCGCGGCTTTCGGGATCGGCACCGTCGCCGCCGTCGTGATGTCGATGACGGGCGGACTGTTCGCCGCCCGGCGCCGGGCCGAACTTGAGCTGCTGCGCTCGCGCGGCGGCTCGCTGCGCGGCATCGGCGGCCGGCTGCTCGCCGAGACCGCCGTCGTCGCCCTGCCCGCTGCGGCCGCCGGGCTGCTGCTCGCCGTCCTCGTCGTGGACGAGGCGCGGCTGCTGCCCGCCGTCGTCGGCGCGGGCGCCGTCGCGCTCGCGGCGTGCGCCGCGCTGCCGTTGCGCGCGGTCGTGCAGCACCGCAAGCCCCGCCCACCCGGCGAACGCGACGACCTGGTGCTCGCCAGGCCCTCCAAACGCCGCACGGTCGCCGAGCTCACCCTGCTCGTGCTGGCCGTGGGCGCCGTCGCGGCGCTGCGCCGACGGGGCACTTCGGACGGCGCAGACCATCTCGTCAGCGCCGCGCCCGTTCTGGTCGGTCTCATCGCCGCGCTGGTGCTCGTCCGGCTGTATCCGCTGCCGCTGCGCTGGGCCGCCCGACCGGCCGGGAGGCTGCGCGGCGCGGTCGGTTTCCTGGCGCTGGCCCGCACCGGGCGGTCCTCCGCGGCCGGGGCGCTGCCGCTGCTGGCGCTGCTCGTCGCGCTGACCACGGCCGCGTTCGGCGGTTCAGTGCTGGCGGGCGTGGCCGACGCCCGGGACCGGGCGGCGCTGCTGGCGACGGGCGCGGACGCCCGGATCTCCGGCCCCGGCGACTCGGTTGCGCTGCCCGAAGGCGCGGAACGCGCCGTACGGGACGTCGCCGGCGTCAAGGACCTGACGGCCGTGCGGATCGAGCACGCCCTGACACTCCCGGCCCGCGACCGGAACGAGCCGGCCGACTCGCCGGCCGTCTCCCTCGTCGCCGCCGACCCCGACTCGTACGCCCGGCTGGCCCGGGACCTGCATCTCGGCGCGTTCCCGGCGGACGCGCTCGCCGTCCGGACCGCGGGCGGCAAGCAGGTACTGCACGCCGTCGCCTCCCCGGGAGTGGCGAAGTGGCTCGGCGACGGGACGCACCGGATCACATCGCTGGCCGGCGGCTTCGACGTCGAGATCAGCACCGTACGAGCCCGCACCCCGGCCGTCGCCTCCGCCGAGTTCCTTGTCGTCGACGGCTCCCGCCTGACCAACCGGGCGCCGACCGCCCTGCTGGCGACCGGCGCCGGGATCGACGGCAAGGCCCTGCGGGCCGCCGTCCACGGCATGGACGACGACGTCACCCTGCGGCTGCGCGACGAGGCGCGGGCGACGTTCACCGACTCGCCGCTGCAGTCCGGCGCCGAGCGGATCTACGCCGTGGCCATCGCGGCGGGCGCCGGCTACGCCGTTCTCGCCCTGCTGCTCTCGCTCCTGCAGTCCGCACCGGAACGGGCCACCCTGCTGGCCCGGCTGCGCACCATGGGCCTGAACACCCGGCAGAGCCGCCAACTGCTCGGCCTCGAGGCACTGCCGCAGGCGCTGCTGGCCGCGCTCGGCGGCATCCTCGTCGGCTGGGCCACGATCCAGCTCCTCGCCCCCGGCGTGGACCTGGTGCGCCTGGCGCTGGCCGCCGCCCCGGGCACTGCGCCCGTGGACAGCGCGTCCCTGCGGGCCGACCCGTGGTCGCTGGCACTGCCGGCGGCCGGCGTGGTGGTGCTGGCAGGGGCCGTCGCCGCCGTACAGGCCTGGTGGGCGGGGCGCCGCGGATCGATCACCGAACTCAGGGCAGGAGACATGCGATGACCCACACCACCCTGGAGCAACTGGAGAAGCGGGCCGCCGCCCACCGCGACCGGCCCTCCTACGGGCACGACGCGCTGATCACCTGCGACCGGCTGGTACGCATCTTCGCCGCCGACGGGGTCGAGGTGCAGGCCTTGCAGGGGCTCGATCTCCTGGTCAAGGAAGGCGAGTTGATGGCGCTGGTCGGCGCGTCGGGCAGCGGCAAGTCGACCCTGATGAACATCCTCGCCGGACTGGACGTCCCCTCCGCGGGGGCGGCGCGGGTCGCGGGATGCGACCTGCTCTCCATGGACGCGAAGGCACGCCTGCGCTACCGCCGCGACGTCGTCGGCTTCGTGTGGCAGCAGACCGCGCGCAACCTGCTGCCCTACCTGACGGCGGCGCAGAACGTCGCCCTGCCCATGCAGTTGCGCGGCGGCAGCAGCAACCGAGGCAACCGGCGCAAGGCCGAACGCGTGCAGGAACTGCTGTCGATGCTCGGTGTCGCGGACTGCCGTGACCGGCGCCCGCACCAGATGTCCGGCGGCCAGCAGCAGCGCACCGCGATCGCCGTCGCCCTCGCCAACTCCCCCGCCGTGCTGCTCGCCGACGAGCCGACGGGTGAACTCGACTCGGCGACCGGCGAACAGGTCTTCGCGGCGTTCCGCCGTGCGAACGAGGAGCTGGGCACGACGATCGTGATCGTCACTCACGACCAGGCGGTCGCGGGCGAGGTCCGTCGTACCGTCGCCATCCGCGACGGCCGCACGTCCTCGGAGGTCCTGCGCCGTACGGAGATCGACGCGGAGGGCCAGGAGTCGGTGGTGGCTCGCGAGTACGTCATGCTGGACCGCGCCGGGCGCCTCCAGCTGCCCGCCGAGTACACGGCGGCGCTGGGCATGGAACACCGCGTGATGCTGGAGCTGGAACAGGACCACATCGGTGTCTGGCCGGACGACGCGTCGGACCACTGAGGGGGCCTGACGTCCGGAGAGTCCGCGGCGTTCCTGGCCTCACGGCGCCTATTGGGGGCGGGGCGTCCCCGGGACACCGCGTTCCCAAGGGCGTGGCGTCTTGGCAGCACGGCGTTTGTCGGGGTGCGGCGTTCCTGGAGGCGCGGCGTCCCGAGGGCGCCACAGCCACGCGGCAGGGCAGCGCGCGTCATCCCCTCGGCGTGACCGTCAGGCCGCCCAGGCCGCCACCCGCCCTGAGCGCGATCGACCCGAACGGTGTCCGCAGCCGCAGCCACGCACCCGACGCCAGCAGCGCGACCGGTACTCCCGGCCGCAGGAAGCCGAGCGACTGCGCCGCGTGCACCGCGCGCAGCGGCAGCCCCGTGCCGCCTACCGTGCGGGACCAGATGTCGCGGCCGATGCGGTCCCGCTCGGCACGGGTGCGCCGCTCCGCCGGCAGAGCCTCGTCACGGGTGCGGAACTCGGCGACGGCCGCCGCCACCGCCCCGCGCATCGCGGTCACCTCGGGCAGCCCGGGAACCTCCTGCCAGCCACCGCGCGGCGGGAGGACCCCGGCCCACGGCGGCCCGGTCACGGCACCGGGCACGGCGAAGTCCGGGCCGCCCAGCGACTCGAGCAGCTCACCGGCGGAAACGGTTACATCCAGTTCCACGGGTTCCGCGAGCCGCGCAGTGCGGATCGCGAGCACCTCGAAGGACGGGGGCCGTCCGAACACCGCGAGGGCCCCGCCCCCGGCCTGCAGTCGGACCGCGGCGGCGCGGTCGTAGTGGATCAGCCGGGCCAGGAAGGCGGAGAGGTCCTCCGCCTCCCTCGCGTCGGCGAGATGCAGGCTCTGCACGGGTACGGACATGGGCACGCTCATGCGACGAGGGCACCCTCGGCGGGCTTGTCCGCGTCGTCGAGGTACTTCTCGAGGAACGACTTCTCCTCGGCGGTGATCCGCCGCGGACGCTGCGCCTCGAGGTTGAACGGCACGACGACGGTCGAGGCCCGCACATACACCTGCGAGGAATCGTCCGCTTCCTTGACCTCGTACGCGATGGTCAGGGAAGCGGCGCTGATCTTCGTCACCCACGACTCGATGACCACCGGCTCGTGCCGGTGCACCAGCGGCCGCACGTAGTCGATCTCGTGCCGTGCGACCACCGAACCGCCGGAGAACGACGGCGAGCCGTTCCCCGGCGCCAGCCGGAACATGAAGTCGATGCGTGCCTCTTCCAGATACCGCAGGAAGACCACGTTGTTGACGTGCCCGAAGGCGTCCATGTCCGACCAGCGCAGGGGGCAGCGGTAGATGTGACGAGCCATTCGCGTCATCAGCCCCGGGTGAGCTTCTTGTAGGTGGCGCGGTGCGGACGGGCCGCGTCCGGGCCGAGACGCTCGATCTTGTTCTTCTCGTAGGACTCGAAGTTGCCCTCGAACCAGAACCACTTCGAGTCGCCCTCGTACGCCAGGATGTGCGTGGCGACCCGGTCGAGGAACCAGCGGTCGTGGGAGACGACCACTGCCGCGCCCGGGAACTCGAGCAGCGCGTTCTCCAGGGAGGACAGCGTCTCGACGTCGAGGTCGTTGGTCGGCTCGTCGAGGAGCAGCAGGTTGCCGCCCTGCTTGAGGGTGAGCGCGAGGTTGAGGCGGTTGCGCTCACCGCCGGAGAGCACGCCGGCCGGCTTCTGCTGGTCCGGGCCCTTGAAGCCGAAGGCGCTGACGTAGGCGCGGGAGGGCATCTCGACCTGGCCGACGTTGATGTAGTCCAGTTCGTCGGAGACGACGGCCCACAGCGTCTTCTTGGGGTCGATGTTGGCGCGGCTCTGGTCGACGTAGGAGATCTTGACCGTCTCACCGATCTTGATCTTGCCGGAGTCCGGCTCTTCCAGGCCCTGGATCATCTTGAACAGCGTGGTCTTGCCCGCACCGTTCGGACCGATGATGCCCACGATGCCGTTGCGCGGGAGGGTGAAGGACAGGTCGTCGATCAGCACCTTCTCGCCGAAGGCCTTGCTGAGGTTCTCGACCTCGACGACGACGGAACCCAGACGCGGGCCCGGCGGGATCTGGATCTCCTCGAAGTCCAGCTTCCGCATCTTGTCGGCCTCGGCGGCCATCTCCTCGTAGCGGGCGAGACGGGCCTTGGACTTGGCCTGGCGTCCCTTCGCGTTGGAGCGGACCCACTCGAGCTCTTCCTTGAGCCGCTTGGCGCGCTTGGCGTCCTTCTGGCCCTCGACCTTCAGACGCGTCTGCTTGGTCTCGAGGTAGGTGGAGTAGTTGCCCTCGTAGCCGATCGCACGACCGCGGTCGAGCTCGAGGATCCAGCCCGCCACGTTGTCGAGGAAGTACCGGTCGTGGGTGATGGCGACAACGGTGCCGGCGTACTTGGCGAGGTGCGCCTCCAGCCACTGGACCGACTCGGCGTCCAGGTGGTTGGTGGGCTCGTCGAGGAGCAGCAGGTCGGGCGCCTCGATCAGCAGCTTGCAGAGCGCGACGCGGCGCTTCTCACCGCCGGAGAGGTTGGTGACGGGCCAGTCGCCGGGCGGGCAGCCCAGGGCGTCCATGGCCTGCTCGAGCTGGGCGTCGAGGTCCCAGGCGTTCGCGTGGTCCAGGTCCTCCTGGAGCTTGCCCATCTCTTCCATCAGCGCGTCGGTGTAGTCCGTCGCCATGAGCTCGGCGACCTCGTTGAAGCGCTTCAGCTTGCCCATGGTCTCGGCAGCGCCGTCCTGGACGTTCTCCAGCACGGTCTTCGCTTCGTCGAGCTCCGGCTCCTGCATCAGGATGCCGACCGTGTAGCCGGGCGAGAGGAACGCGTCGCCGTTGGACGGCTGCTCCAGTCCGGCCATGATCTTCAGCACGGTGGACTTACCGGCGCCGTTGGGGCCGACCACACCGATCTTCGCACCGGGCAGGAAGCTCAGCGTCACGTCATCGAGGATGACCTTGTCGCCGTGCGCCTTGCGCGTCTTGCGCATCGTGTAGATGTACTCAGCCAAGAGAAACCGTCCGGCAGGAAGTGGGTGGGCAGATACACCCATCTTGCCGTACGGCGCCCCTTCGACGGAAACCGCGCGCCCGCGGCCCGGCCGCGGTTCGCGCGCAGGAGCGCGACGCCCCGCTCCGCGCCCCCGCCGCGCCCACGCCGTATCCCATGAGTAAGGGCCCGGCACGTTCCCGTGCCGGGCCCCTGATCCGTGTCGTGTCACCTACCGCGGCGGTGGGATCACTCCCCGCCGGCTGCGTTCTTCCTGCGGAGGAAGAACACCGCGCCGCCGCCCACGAGCACCAGCACGATCGCGATGCCCGCGATCATCGGCGTGGCACTGGAGCCGCCCGTCGCCGCGAGGTCGCCCTCGAGGCCGGCGGAGGTGCCGCCCGCCGAGGCGGGGCTGGGCTGGGACGACGGGGTCTCCGCTCCCGGTTCCTGCGGCGGGGTCGCGGTCTTGCAGTCCAGGACGCCCTTGAAGTTCTTCTTGAATCCGCCGGGCCCGGTGATCGTGAAGTCGTACGCCTGGTCCTCCGAGACCGGCACGGTCACCGTCCGGGACTCACCGGCCGCGATCGTGTGCTCGAAGCCCGCCAGGGAGAAGGTGAACGGGGCGTCACCCTTGTTGCCGGCCGTGATGTCCACGCCGCCCTTGGCGCAGTTCTTCTTCGCGGACAGCGACGGGACCGCACCCGTCTTCGCCCAGGTCGCCGTGGCGCTCGCCGAGACCGTGGACTGGCTGGAGCCGGCCAGGATCTGGGTCTGGCTCTTGGTGGCGCTGGCGAATGCGCGCCCCACCGGCACCGACATGCTCGCCTGGACGGACAGCGCGGCCGTCCCGTCGGCGGCGTCCTCGGGGACGTCGAAGTACAGCTTGCTGCCGTCGACGGCGGACGTGACCGGCTTGCCGGCCTCGTCCGTGATCTTGACTCCGCTGGCCGCCGCGTCGGCGGGCGGCGCCACGGCGACCTGGCCGGCGTCGGTGCGCACCGTCACCGGGCCGAGCCGGCTGCCCGGCTTGCCGGAGACCGCGTTCGGCTCGAGGCTCAGCGAAGCCTTGGGCTCGGCGACCTCTTCGGCCGACTTCTCCAGCCAGTCCGCGAGCTTCTCCGCCTGCGGGTCGGCGGCCGTGACGTCGGCGCCGTCCGAGAAGCGCCAGATGGCGACCTGGGTGCCGGCGGCAGCCGTCCTGTCCGTGAGCTGACCCTCGAGGTCGGCGCTCTCGGCCAGCGCGGCAAGATCGTTGACCTGCGGGAACGAGTGCTGCAGGATCCAGCGGATCTTGCCCGCGTGCTTGTTCGCTCCCAGCGACGTCTGGTCCCAGGGGGTCTCCAGGTACTTGGCCTGGTCCTGGGTCGGATTGTGGATGTCGATGCAGTAGGTCTGCAGCTGACCGCCGCCGTCGACCGTCATCTCGAAGAGACCCGCGAGGATCTCCTGGTCCTTGCCGTTGGTGTGCAGCACCGCCTGGTCGTACGTCTTCAGCCCGTCGAGCGTGGCGACGGCGCCGCCCTGGTGCTGAACGGCGTCGTCGGCGGCGGCCGTACCCGCGCCGGCAAGGGAGCCGGTGACCATCAGGCCGGACACCACGGCCGCGGCGGCCAGACGGCGAGCGGCGCGCCGCTTGCGTACGGCTGACGCAGAGAACACAGCAAACACAGCAGAATTCCCCTCCGGGCGAGACCTTTTCGCGTGTGACGCGTGGGGGAAGTGCCTCGCCAGCAGACTCAAGTGCCCCGTGAGTACCCGCGAATCCTATGGACGGGGCGCGGCGTGATCCCCCGTCATGCCATCAGATAACCAT
The DNA here is from genome assembly GCF_040613325.1 of Streptomyces sp. NPDC006283. Taxonomy (NCBI): domain Bacteria; kingdom Bacillati; phylum Actinomycetota; class Actinomycetes; order Kitasatosporales; family Streptomycetaceae; genus Streptomyces; species Streptomyces sp. NPDC006283. The sequence continues at coordinate 10,372 of NZ_JBEXRZ010000057.1, forward strand.
TCCGACTCGGAATCGTTATCCCCGCTGGTCAGTTCACCCCCTGATCGCCCTTTTCGCCGACGGGCGCCGCACGCGCGAAACGGCCCTGCTCCCCAACTCCCGTTCAGGAAGCGGCAACTGCCGACTCCCTGGGCGCCGAGGCCGCCGTGTTCTCGAAGCCCGGCCCCGCCTCGTCCGGTCGCCCCGTCAGGCCCGGCTTGCCCTTCATCACCCGCCGGAACGCCGAGGTCCCGCGGGTCAGGTCGTGTCCCGCCGCCAGTGCGTCGATGTCCACGAACGTGCGCCGTCTGCCGTCCGTCTCCTCTTCGCGCACCTTCAACCGGCCGTGCACGAGAAGCGGTTCGCCCACGGAAACGGAGGCCGCCAGATTCTGCGCGAGGGACCGCCACGCGAAGACCGTGTAGAAGCTCGTGGGCCCGTCCGTCCAGTTACCGCTCCGGCGATCCCAGCGCCGCGACGGCACCGCGAAACGGAATCGCGCCATCCCTCCCGTGGCCGTTTCCCGGTACTCGACATTCGTGGCCACATTCCCCGCCACCGTCACCATGGTGTCGTTCATGACGGTCACCTCCCCGTCCGGTTGCATTTGCCCGATCGCTGTGGACCGGTCTCCATGCTGGACCGGACGGCAGGATCCCGCCGACGCCTGTGGACGAACGCACCGCTGTGGACAACTCCGTCACCCGATCCGGGAACGCACCCGCCCGTGCGAGGCCCCGAGCTTGCCCGAGACCGTCGTGTACCGCTCCCGCACCTCCCGGTACCGCATGAGTTCCGTCGCGATCGGGTCGAGCACCTTCGCCCGCCCGCAACCAGCAGCGGCCTCCTGGAGGCGGCGCCGCGCGTCCTGCCCGTACCGCCGCGCCGGCCCCTTCGTCGCGGCCGCGCACGCCCACTCGACGAGCGGCCCGCCCACGATGCCCGCAAGCATCACCAGGACCGGAGGGACGAGCCCCGGTTCGAGGACGCCGATGATCTGGCCCACCAGCCACAGGCCGCCGTAGATCTGCAGCAGCGTCATCGAGGCCTGCGCCAGCACCGCCGCCGGCCACCACGCGGGCCGCAGCGGACGCCCCTTGGTCTCCGCCGTCTCGCGCGCCGCCAGCTCGTCAAGCGCCTCGGGAAGCCCTTCCGCCCCCCGCACGGCCGCTTCCCGCACAGCCTGCGCCCACGGCGCGGGCAGCCCGTGGGCCGCCTCGTCCGCGACCGTACGCACCGCCTGCTCGACCCGCTGGCGCGCGGTGGGCTCCTCCTCGGCGGGCGCCGCCGGCTCCACAGAGGCGGCCCCGGGCATGCGCTTGCGCTCGTACCAGCGCCACAGCCGCAGCCACGGAGTGCCGCACGCGCGCCCCGCGTTCCTGCGCCACTCGCGTTCCGCGGCCTCGCCCGCCGCGGTCGCGCCGATGGCCTCCCCGAGCCGCGCCGAGAAGTCCTCGCGGGCCCGCTCGTCCAGGCCGGTCCGTCCGTCGGCGACGTAGACGGGCCGCAGTTTCGCCGCCGCCGCGTCGACGTCCGCGGACAGCCTCCGGGCCGCGGCGCTGCGCTCCTGCACGAACGCGCCAACCATCTCGCGCAGTTCGCCGACACCGTCACCGGTGAGCGCCGACAGCGCGAGGACGGTGGCCCCCGGCTCGCCGTGCTCGCCCAGTGCCATGCCGTCCTCGTCGAGGAGCCGGCGCAGATCGTCCAGAACCTGGTCGGCGGCCTCGCCAGGCAGCCGGTCGATCTGGTTGAGCACCACGAAGGTGATCTCGGCGTGGCCGGCCAGCGGCCGCAGATAGCGCTCGTGCAGAGCCGCGTCGGCGTATTTTTCCGGATCGACGACCCAGATCACCGCGTCGACCAGGGCCAGCACCCGGTCGACCTGTTCCCGGTGGCGTACGACGGCCGAGTCGTGGTCCGGCAGGTCCACCAGCACCAGGCCGTGCAGCTGTTCGTCGCCGTCGCCCCCCGCCAGGGGCTTGCGCCGCAGCCGCCCGGGGATCGCGAGCCGGTCCAGCAGCCCCGCGGCCCCCTCCGCCCAGACGCAGGCGATGGGCGCGGACGTGGTGGGCCTGCGCAGCCCCGTCTCCGCGATGCGCACCCCGGCGAGCGCGTTGAAGAGAGTCGACTTGCCGCTGCCTGTGGCGCCGGCGATGGCGACGACGGTGTGGCGCGAGGAGAGCCGCTGCCGGGCAGCGGCCTCGTCGAGGACCCGCCCGGCCTCCGCGAGGGTCTTGCCGTCCAGCCGGGTCTGGGAGAGGCCCAGCAGCTCACGCAGGGCGCTGAGCCGCGACTGCAGAGGGCCGCCGTACGTGCCGCCGATGGGGAGGTCGTCGTCGGCGATCAGCAGGTCCCCCACGGACTCGGCCGCCTCCCCGTCCCCGTCGCCGCCTCCCGGCGGCGGACCGCCCCGGCGGGCGATCAGGCCGTCGTCCCAGCGGTCACCGGTCTCGTTCTCGTCGTCGGTGATGGCGGTCACCCGCGGTCACCTCTCCTTCTGCAGTAGGGACAGCGCGGCGATCAGCTCGGCCTGCGGCTCGGGGGTGACCTCGAGGGCGTCGAGGGGCGCGAGCCGCCGCTCCCGTTCGCTGTTCAGTACGTCGTCGATGTACGTCGTCACCAGCTCGGCGCCCTTGTCGCGCAGCCGCAGCGCACTCTGGGCGCCGATCCGTTCGGCGAGCCGCTCTCCCGCGCCTCGCGCCCGTCGCCCGCCGAGGAGCGAGGCCGCGAGCAGCGCGGCCACCGTCTCCGGGTCGGGCGCGGCGTTGCGCTCCATTCCCCGGACCTCCTCCTCCGTGAACTCCTCCAGGACACGTCGCCAGCGGCGTACGGCCATCCCGATCCGCTCCCCCACCTCCAGGTCCCGTCGGCCCTGCCGCGTGACCGCTCCCGCCGCCGGCTCGCGCCTCCAGGCGTTCTCGACCTGCTCGTCCGCGGCGGCGACGGCGCACTGGAGCAGCGCGGACAGACTGGCGACCAGGGAGTCCAGCAGCTCGGCCGCCGAACTGTCGCGCGGGTAGCCGCGCCAGCGCGTGCGCGCGTCGCCCGCCAGCACGGCGCCGGCCCGCAACTGCCTGCGCACCCGTTCGCGCTCCGCCTCGTACGCCTCCTCGACCGCCCCCGTCAGCCGTACGGCCGCCGCGTACTGGGCGGCCACCGCGCTCGCGAGCTCGGGCATCCGCGCATTGAGCGAATCGATCACACCACCGGCCGTACGCGCCATGGCCTGCTGGCGTGCCGCGGGGTCCTGCGCCCGGTGCGCGAGCCAGGCGAACAGCGCCGCGACCGCCGTGTTGGGCAGCAGCCCGTGGGCACCGCCGGCCGACTCGGGCAGCTCCGGGATCGTGAACCGCGGCACCTCACCGAGCCCCGCTTTCGTGAGCAGCGCCGCGTACTGCCGCGACACCTCCTCCAGCACCTGGTGGGGCACCCGGTCGAGCACGGTGACCAGCGTGGCGTTGTACTCCTTCGCCGTACGCAGCAGATGCCACGGCACGGCGTCGGCGTAGCGCGAGGCCGTGGTCACCATCACCCACACGTCGGCTGCGCAGATCAACTCGCCCGCCAGCAGCCGGTTCTCGACGACCAGCGAGTCGATGTCGGGCGCGTCGAGCAGCGCCAGGCCACGCGGCAGGGACGACGCCGTCTCGATCCGCAGCGCCTTCTCGTCCACGGCCCGGCCCGTTCTGCGCGGCCGCTCCTCCTCCACCTCGTCCTGCGGAGGCAGCCATACGCGCGTGAGCTGCGGCAGCACCCGCATCCCCGCGAACCAGTGGTGATCGTCCGGATGGCACACCAGCACGGGAATGCGTGTGGTGGGCCGCAACACCCCCGCCTCACTGACGCGCCGTCCCACAAGGGAGTTCACCAGCGTGGACTTCCCGGCACCGGTGGATCCGCCGATGACAACGAGCAAGGGGGCTTCGGGCTCCTTGAGGCGGGGCACGAGGTAGTCGTCGAGCTGTGCGAGCAGCTCTGCCCGCGTCTGCCGCGCCCGCGGAGCGCCGGCGAGGGGAAGCGGTAGACGCACGGCGGCGACACGGTCGCGCAGGGCGGAAAGTGCGTCGATCAGCTGAGGCCGTGCATCCAAGGTCACCACATGCGAAGAATGCCCAATTTTGGAGGCTTTTTGAAGCGTATGAGGATCTCTGCGCGCCGATCGGACAGAAGGGACACACGGGACGAGTGGGGCGCAGGCATAACGAGTGCACAACACCCGCGCCGCGAGACGTCAAAAGCGGTGCACGAATCGCACCTGCCTGCGATTATCGGTTCGCTTCACCGAACCTCCACATCGTGCCACGCAGGTGAAGCAACCGGGCCAAGGGGAACGGAGCCCTATCCTTGTGCCCGGCACGGTCGCGGACCACCCGAAGGGAGCTCCAGGCCACCATCGGCCCCCGTAGCTCAGTGGATAGAGCAGGCGCCTTCTAAGCGCTTGGCCGCAGGTTCGAGTCCTGCCGGGGGCGCACATCGCGCACCACCGCAAGGCCCTCCGACCCGGGGGGCCTTTTTGCTGGTCAGGGGCACGTTAGCGGGTCGGGCGTAGCGGACGCGTAAGCGCCGGACCGCCCTTCGGTGATCACGAGGGGGACCCGGCGCTGTCCGGCTGTCACCGGGTTTCTGCGGTTGGCTCTGTCGAATACGTGTCGAAGTTTCGCGGGCTGGTCAGCGATCTTGCGACGCCACGCCGACGCCGAGACTGTCGGCGGACGTAGAGCTCGCGCTTGGCCAAGCCGACGTCGACCCGGCGGAGACCGACGGTCCCACCCCGCCGAAGGCCCATGGTGAGCGGCTCGCTCCGCTCGCCGCGCGGCAAGACCGATCCTCCGCACATGACCGATGCGGATGAACGGATGATCTGGCCGGCGACGCTCCGTGGGGTGCTGGATCTGTGCGGGGGTGGGCAACGGGGGCGGGATAACGGGAGTTCGGCTCTCAGCGGCGCCGGAAAAGTTAATATCGCCTGAGCCTCGGCGGGGAGGGCATTGTGGCAGGCGCATCCGATGATCATTCCACTGCCAAATTATTGGCGCGTATCGGCGGAATCGCATCCGTGCTGTCGATCCTGACCTGGCTGGGCGTGAGCAACGCGACGGAGCTGGTGGACCTGTTGGCCGACTCGCCCCCATCCAGTTCCAGCCCGGCCCCGTACAGGCCTTCGCCGACCGTCGACGTCCCCGATGACCCTGACGTCAGCGAGGGGGACGCCGAGGAGGCCGACCCCGAGCCGTCGACGCCCACTCCGGATCCCACCGAAGAGGCGTTCAAAGCCATCTCGGCCGGCGACTGCCTGGCGGTCTACGACACGGGCCGCGGGGGCACCACCAGCATCGACTGGAGCGTCGATGTTCCGCCGGACCCCGTGTCTTGCGCCGGCGCGCAGGCGCAGGTCCAGGTGACCGCCACCGGCACGGCCTGCCCCACCAGCCACGGGAAGTCGTACTGGAGCTACCAGTCCGCCACCACCGGCAACCAAACGAAGCTCTGCCTCACCCGCATCTACCACGCCGCCTACTGCATGCTCGGCCAGCAGTCCGGCTACTCGATCTCCCTCGGCATGATGACGGCCGTGGACTGCCGACGCGAGGCGGTACCTGCCCCGTACAACCAGATCATGCACATTACAGGCGTCTATCGCGCCCCGGCGGGCGCCGACGCGAACAACTGCCGGCGGGTGGCAGGCGACCAGACGCGCTACTGGGCCTACCTGGTGGACGACGGCGCCACGCTGCTGTGCACCACGATCTACCAGGGCGGCTGACCGACAACTGAGCTTCGATGCCGGACACCGGCGAATCACGGCGGTGTTCCTACGGACTGGGTCCGTCACGTATGACATCGCAGTCCGGCGGCGGACCGATCGCCTGATCGAACTCGCTCCGTCGTCGCCAGGGCCAACGTCGCCTGACACCGCATGAAGGCAGAGAAGATGACCACACAGACCGACCGTGTCGACCACGAACTGATCCGGGCCGCGGCGCAAGTCGCGGCCACACGGTGCCGTGGCGACAACCACACCATGGCGGCTGCGGCCCGCGCCCGGGACGGCAGGATCGTCACCGCGGTGAACGCCTATCACTTCACTGGAGGCCCCTGCGCGGAGCTGGTCCTGATCGGCACAGCTGCCGCCCAGGGCGCCTACGACCTGGAAACCATCGTCGCCGTGGGTGACCGCGACCGAGGCGTCGTGCCCCCATGTGGCCGCTGCCGCCAGGTCCTTGTTGACTACTTCCCAGCGCTCAAGGTCATCGTCGGGACAAACGACGGCCTCCGGATGGTGCCCGTCACCGACCTGCTTCCCGAAAGCTATATCTGGGCAGACCACCAGCTCGACGCTGAGGAGAGCGCACCACTCAGCACGAGTTGACGCCCCAGACGGTTACAGGGCAAACGTTGCCCGCTACGGCACTGGCGGGCGAGGCGTAGCAGGAACGCAAGAGCCGGACCGGCCTCTGGTGATCACCAAGGGGATCCGGCACTGTCCGGCTCCCCCTCGCCTACCCTGATCATCGTTCGCAGATCGAAGATCGATGAACGGCGGCCGGACGCCAGGAGGCGCCGCTCCGCAAGGGGGTTGGGGACATGTACAGCACGAGGGGGGCCGCGTGATGTCGGGGAGAACGCTCGCGAAAGCGCTGACGACGACTGTCGTCGCTCTGGCGGTGATCGGGTCCGTCACGGCCTGGATCCTGTCGTACAACGGCTATCTGCCGGGCGACGCGATGGTGCGGGCCTGGTCGGCCCCGAAGGACCGAGCCACCGACGGCCGTGCCAACGGTACGTGGGTCGTCGATGACGTCGCCGTCCGCAGCCGGTTCGACGCGGTGACCGGGTTCGGCCTCGCCGACGGGCAGAACGGCAAGGAACTCTGGGAGTACGTGCCGCCCGGCCGCACCCGGATCTGCGGGAGCGCGCGGCACGCAGACGCGTCGGTCCTGCTCGTCGCGTACGGACAGGAGGGCGGCGAGACGAGCGAACCCGCCCCGCAGGGCAAGGGCTGTGCGACCGTCCTCGCTCTCGACGTGAAGGACGGGCGGGAGCTGTGGACCGCCCAGCGGAAGGTCGCGACCGGCCGGTTCGGCCAGGGCTCCCAGTTCCTGGACGCGGGCGGCGACATCGCCGTGGTCGCCCACGACCACCGCACCGCGCTGCGGGGGCGGGCCGAGGACGACCACACCTCCCTGCGCGCCCTCGACCTGCGCACCGGCAAGCCCCGCTGGACGGCGGACCTGCCCGAAGAGTGCGGCCCTCAGCAGGTCTCCGTCGGCAAGGAGCAGGTCTTCGCCGTCCTGGACTGCGGTGGCGAGGACACGGACGAGCTGGGCATCGGCGGCACCGACGGCGCCGAGCAGATGATGGCCGCCTTCGACCGCGAGACCGGCGCCCTGAACTGGAACGTCCCCATGGACGCCCGCCGTCCCCTGGACCTGAGCGCCACCGTGGCCATCGAATCGACCGACCCGCTGGTGCTCACCGTCACACGGCCGTCGACCGACGACACGGGCACGTTCTACTCCTTCGGCGACGACGGACGGCCGCGCCCCGGCATCGAGTTCAACCGTGACTACGGCGCGATCACCGCGACCGAGGCGGCACAGACGGCGATCGTCGGCGAGCGGCTGTACGCGCTGGCGGGGTACTGGCAGAAGGGTGAGCGGCATCATCTGGTTACCTTCGACCTGAAGACCGGTGAGGAAGTGTGGAAGGAGAGCCTCGACGACCCCGCTGCGGCGCTGTCCGCGCGCGGCGACCGGATCACGGTGCTGGGCGAGTGGTCCACTCAGAGCAGCAGCATCACCGACCTGTTCGAGTACGACGCCGACAACGGCGAGGAACTCGACGAACGCCACTTCCGTGACAACGTGCCCGGACCCATGTCCGCCGTCTACGAGCACGACGGACGGATCATCGTCGCGGGCGGCGACCGGCCCTTCACCGCATTCGAGCGGTGGTGAGCGGCCAAGCAGCGTCGTGGCGATCATGCAACACGGCCGGGACATCGGTGCCTTCGATGCCGCGTGCCATCGCTGCGGAGAACACCCCGGCAAGGTCGCGGCCGCGTCCGCTCCGTTGCCCGCAGAGCTGACGAACAACGCTCGCTGCTGCGCCGGTTGGGAGGTGGACGGGTGCGGGCTCGATGGCGTCGCCGGCGGTCACGGCGCCCGAGAAGCGCTGTGTGATGATGCACGGATGACGACCGGGCCTGGAGGGGGGACCGGATGCGTCGGAAGGCAAGAAGGGACGAGAGCGCATCGTGGGCGAGGGCGGGGTGTCCATACCGGACGAGGAGTGGGAGCGCTTCCTGCGGGAGGCCGAGGCCGGGACTCGGGGCGCGCCCGAGGAGCCGTCGGCGCGGGCTCGGATGGTGGCGCGGCGGCTGCGGGAGGAGCCCGGCCCGCCGGAGGGGTGGCGGACTCACCAGCCGGTCCGGCGGCGGCGGGGCAAGGCCTGGTACGCGGTCGGTCTGCTGGTTGCCGTCGGCCTGCTGTTCGTGGCGCTGGACCCGGGCCGGGTCGTCGGCTGGTTCACGGGCGCCGGCGGCGGGAGTGCGCCGCTCGCCGCGGAGTCGGAACGTCCCGGCCGGCCGCCGGCGACCGAGGCCGCAGCCCGACGGCCCACGGTCGAGGAGCCGTTCAGGGGTTCACCGGCTGCACGGTGGGGTGACGGGACGGCAGGGATCGGTATGCCTGCGGCACGGGCGACCGGCTGGATGAGCAAGGAGCAGGTCGCGCAGGCGCTGGCGAGCAGCCGGGACTTTCTTGTCGCGTCCAGCCTGGATCCCGGCGTGCTGCGCGGAGAGCGGCCGACAAAGGCGATTGCGTTGATCAATCCGCATCAGCGGGACGTCCAGGACTACCTGGCGACCGCGTTCCGCGCGCCCGGCCGGGAGAACGACCCTCTGCTGCTGTTCAGCCGTTTCGCGAAGACGGAGGTGCGGCTCGTCGGGGACGTGGTCAGGACACGAGGACGGATCACGTACCGGGAAGGCGAGCGCGGTGCGGTCGAGGTGACGACCGATGTCACGTACGTCTATCCGGTCGTACGCGCCGCGGCGGGAAGCGACGAGGTCGCGCGTACCATCGTGCGCCGCGAGGTCGTGATGAGCTGGGACGACCCGGCGAAGGTGGTCGTGAAGCCGGGGACGTTCTCCCTCGTGTCCTACAAGGTGGACAGCACCAACGGCGGTTGCGACAACTTCTCCGGCTACTTCACCCCCGAGTTCAGCTCCGAGAGCGCCGCCACGGACCAGGGAGGCGGCCCCGAGGTCGACCCGTACGACCGGAGCACGTCGATGGAGGCGCGCATGCGGGACGCCGGGGACGCCGGATGCGGGACCGCCACGCGGTCGTGAGCGGGACCGCGCCGCGGACATCGGCCGGGTGGGCCGCGACGACGTGACGCCCCTCGCCGTCGGCCGCGCACGCGGAGGCGGGCGAAAGGCGCCGCGACCCGGCTGACCGGGCGAGGAGCGAGTGGACGCGCGGCGGTCCCCGGCTCGCCGGGCCCTGCCGCCACCGATCCGGTGGCGGCAGGGCCCTCGTGCTTCGTGCGGCACGGGTTGAACACTCCGGCTCCCGTGTCCGTACTTGTCGCTGCGTGCCGTGCCAGCCGCCACAACAGCTCCCCGAATGCCACCACCAACTCTTTTCTCCATGCCGAGCCGGGAGGCATCCATGCATTCGAACCGACGCGCAGCGCGTTCCGGGATATCGATGAAAGTCGTTGCGGTCGTCACCGCCGCGATCGCCGCGGTCGCTCTGGTGATCGTCTCGCTGCAGACGGGCAGCGGAGAGGCCACCGCGGGGACCACCACCGCGGACGGCTCCGCCCAGCACGGTGCCGGTCATGCCGGAACGGACTATTCCGGTGCGACTGCCGCCGAGGCCCAAGGGCCGCAGAAGGTGACCGAGGTGGACCGGACGTTCCTTGTGAAGGTGCGGCAGGCGGGGTTGTGGGAGATTCCCGCCGGGCGGCTGGCCCAGACGCACGCCTCCAGCGAAGCCGTGAAGCGTGCCGGACTGCATCTCCTCGACGGCCACAGCAAGCTCGACCAGCTTGTGCGTGAGGACGCCAAGATTCTGGGCGTGGAGCTTCCCAACGAGGCCACCGAGGAGCAGCAGGGCTTCGTGACACAGCTGGAGAACGCCCAGGGCGCCGAGTTCGACCGGCTCTTCGCGAACCTGCTGCGCTCCTCCCACGGAAAGATCTTCGCCACGATCGCCGAGGTCCGTGGCTCCACCCAGAACGACCTGATCCGGCGTCACGCGCGGCAGGCGAACCAGACCGTGCTGGACCACATGGAGGTCCTCGAGGACACGGGGCTCGTCGACGCCGCGACGTTCGCGGAGGTCGAGGCGGCTGTCGCCCCGAAGTAGTCGGCCGCTTCAGGAAATTCAGCTCCGTCAAGGGGAGATAAAATCCCTTGCACTGTGCAATGCTTCCCGTGGTGGAGGACCCGGTTCACGGCCGGCCTCTGCCCGGGAGCGGCACTGGCACGGTGACGCAGCTCGACCACCGCACGCCGGCCGCGTCGACCGGGTCCTCCCCGCCAACCCCGCAGGCCTGCGTCAGCGCGTGGGCCGCGGACCCATGTCCGACCAGCCGAGCGGGTACAGCCCGCCGTCCGCGTCGGGAACCGCGGGCTCCCCTCCGGCCTCGGTGAACGCGGCCAGCGCGCCGACGAGCGCGGCCCGCTGTTCCGGGTCGAGCCGTTCGACGATGGCGGCGATCTCCTTGCGGCGCTGGGCGGTGACGTCCTCGACGATGCGCCGCCCCTCGGTCGTCAACTGCAGCACCGTCTCCCGCCGGTTCCCCGGATTGACCTGCCGGTCCGCCAGCCCGGCCGCGATCAGCCGGTCCATCATGCGCATGGCCGTGGACGGGTTCACACCGAGCCGGTCGGCGAGCGCCACCAGCTTCGCCGGCCCCTCCAGCGACAGCACCACCAGCAGCCGGAACTGGGGCAGCGTCACCCTGTCCTCCACGGACGCGAGGGACCGCGCCGAGAGGGCGACGAGCAGTCTGGAGGCGGTCAGCACCGCGCGGGTCACGGCGTCGACGTCGTCCATCCCCCGTGCGGAGTACGAGGAGTGCACTGGTTCGGTCATTTCTTCTTTGTACCGTGCCGGGCTGCCGTCCCGTGCAGCGCCGTCCCATCGACCCTCACCGGCCCCGGTTCGGTGATCGGTCCGCGGTGATTCAGCGGCGGTACCGGATCAGCAGCATGGCGGCGTCGTCGTGCGGGGGCGCCTGCGCGTACTCCTCCAGATCGGCGCGGACCGCCCCGAGCGCCGCTTCCGGGTCGTCCGCCGTCAGCAGGTGGCCGCGCTCGCCGAGGGGGTAGAACCGGCCGGCCCGGTCGCGGGTCTCGGAGACGCCGTCCGTGTAGAGGAACATCTGGTCGCCCGGCGCGAAGTCCGTCGTGAACGGTTCGGGTGCGGTCCCGCCGTGGAGGCCGAGCCCGAGCGGCAGGGCACGCTTGGGCGGCTCCGCGAACGACACCTTGCCGTCGGAGCACACCACCATCGGGGCGGGGTGCCCGTAGTTGAGGAGGGTCACGCCGTTGTCGGCGTTCAGCTCCGCGAGCACCGCCGTGACGAACTTCTCGCCGCCCTGCAACTCCCGCTCGAGCGCCCTCTCCAGCCGTTCGCCGACCCCGGCGAGCGCGCTCTCCTCGTGCGCGGCCTCGCGGAAGGCGCCGAGGACGACGGCCGCCGTCTCGACCGCTTCGAGCCCTTTGCCCTGCACGTCGCCGACGATGACACGGACGCCGCCCGGCGCGATCACCACCTCGTACAGGTCGCCGCCGATGCGTGCTTCGGCGACCGCCGAGGTGTACGAGACCGCCACCCGCAGATGGCCCGCCGTACGCGGCACCGGTCGCAGCAGCACGCGCTGTGCGACTTCGGCGATCGAGCGCATGCTGGCGAGTTCGGCCTCTCTGCGCTGCCGCATCACGGCCGCCGCCACACCGGCCCCTGTCACGCCGGCGACCGAGGCCATGGCCGAGTACCAGCGGCGTTCGCCGATCAGTCCGTCGTAGAGCCCGAGCCCCAGGCAGAACAGCAGCGACAGGACACCGATCAGTGTCGTACGCCGCCAGCCGCCCACCAGGCCGGCGAAGGCCGGTCCGAGGGAGACGAGCGCCAGAAAGCCCACACTCGATCCGGCCGTCACGTCGACGAGCGCGACCGCCCCCATCACCACGAAGGGGAGCGCGGAAAGCAATCGGGAGCGCGGCGGTGTCTCCTCGGCCACATCGGACTCCGGCAGTTGCTCGGGGACGGCAGGACGGTCTCGGCCGACGGCTCGGCCGCGCGGCAGCCGCCGGGGCGGAGACGGCGGCTTCGCACCGAGCCCGCCGACGTCGGACCATGTTTAGACTATGCAAAGGTTGCACAGTCGAATCGTCCTGATCCGCCCCGTTACCGAATCGAAGCCGACCTCCGGGGAACCCCTTGACCGAACGCTGAGCACCACGCTGCAGCGCCCCCGCCCGCTCACGAGAGGCAGGTCCGTGACTTCTCCGCACACCGCGCCCCGGCGGCCCTCGCTCCCCACCGGCTGGAGGCGCCTCGTGGCCAGGCTGCCGATCCACCTGTACCGGGTCGGCCTCGGGCCACTGTTCGGCCGGCGTCTGCTGCTGCTGATTCACACGGGCCGGACGACGGGGCTGACCCGCAAGACCGTCATCGAGGTCGTGGAACACGACCCGGCGGGCGGATCATGGTCGGTGGCGTCCGGCTTCGGGCCGAAGGCCGAGTGGTACCGCAACCTCCTCCACACACCGCAGGCCACCATCCAGGTCGGCCGCCGCTACTACCCGGTGACGGCGCACCCGGTCGCACCTGAGGACGGCGGCCGCCTCATGGCCCGCTACGCGGCCCGGCATCCGCTCGCCGCGCGCCGGCTGTGCCGGTTCATGGGGTACGAGGTCGACGGCACCGAGGCGGACTACCGCCGGGTGGGCGAGTCGGTGCCGTTCCTCCGCCTGGACGCGACACCGGGCAGCTTCTGAGGGTCGGTGCCCCTCGGTCGGATGGCGCGTCAGTCGTGATTGTGGGTCGACGACGTGTCCGCCGGCGGTACGGTCCGGCCGCCGTCCCTGCCGCTCACAAGTACCGCGATCAGAGCGACGAGGACCCCGGCGACGGCGACCCGGCCCACCAGGCGCAGGCTCCACGACACGGCGAAGCGCCGTTCGGGGCGGCGTAGTTGCTCCGATCTGCGGGCCGGTGCGAGCAGCCGGAGCAGGAACAGGACGGCGATCGGGAGTTGGAGCAGCCACACGGAGGTACGGAACCAGCCGTCGTACCAGACGTTCGTGCCGTAGAGCAGGGTGTGCCACACGCTCAGCACATAGACGACGATCACGAAGCGGTGCAGGACGCGCCATGACTTCGGACCGATCCGGTGCCGGACGTAGAAGAGCAGGCCGAGCGGGATCGCGAGATACAGGGCGGCCTGGCCGACGGGGATCGCGATGCGGCCGGTCCCCGAGTCGTAACCCCCGGGGACGAACGCCTCGACGAACGCGGTCGCGACCCTCGCGTACCAGGCGTCCGTGTCGTGGCGTACCAGCTCGACGGCGAACAGCAGCGCGTGCGCGGCGATCAGAGCGATGGTGTTGAGGCTCGTGGTGCGGTGGAGGCGTTCCAGGGCCGGGCCGGACAGCGGCAGCCGGGACGGACGCGGGCCGGAGAGCAGCAGCCCCAGGACGACCGTGCCCCACGCCCACAACAGGGCGGACCAGCCGAACGCCTGGCTGAGGAAGTACACCCAGAAGGCGTCGGCATCGGCCATGAACGGCATGACCGTCAGCGTCGACGACGTCTTGGCACGGATGCGGACGTAGATGAGGAGGAAGACGGCCGCCGTGACGACAAGTGCGACCAGGCCGTCCCGCACGCACGCCCGGAGGTCGGACCGGAGGGTGACGCGGGGCGGCTGAGGCCGATGGCCGGCAGCCCCGCTCGGGCCTGCGTCACCGGCCTGGCGGGGCAGGGACGGAGCCGAGGCGTCCGACGGGGTGGAAGCGGTGGGCGGGGTGGGGTGTTCGGGGGGCGGCTGCATCGCATCGGCCTCTTCGGTGGCGCGGCGCCGCCGAGGCGGCTTTCGGGCTGGTCGGGCTGGTCGGGCTGGCGTCTTTCGTTTGGATCAGGTCGACCCCCCGAGCCCGGCGTGATCCGAACGAGAGGCCCTGGGCGCATCGGGGACTGTTGGAGGAGTCGGACGCGAAGCGGGATGAGTTCCCGCGGCAGCCGTGTGGCGTGGGTCACATTTGACGGGGTCGCCGCATCCCCGTCGATCAGCCGACGCACGATGACGGTCATGGGAGCCGGCCCCGCACTCCGCCTCGCGCACACCGCGGTCTTCGCCGCCGTGTGCGTCGCGGTGTCGGGCCTCGGCCACGCGCTCTCGTCGGGCGCCGCCCTGTCCCCGTCGGCGCTGGCGCTCGCCTTCGTCCTGATGTGCGGCGCCGGTTGGCAGGTCACGTACGGGGAGCACCGCGCGCCGGTGATCATCGGTGCGAGTGCCCTCGGCCAGCTGGCCCTGCACGCTCTCTTCGGCCTGCTGCACCCCGCTCCGCCCGCGTCCCCCCGGACGGCCGGGCACGGCCACGCCCTGCACCACGGCCTTCACGGCCCCGCCGAGACGGCCGGGGACGTCATGGCGGCCATGAGCTCCTCCAACGGCACGACCATGGCCGGGGCGCACGTCGTGGCCGGGATGCTGTGCGGCTGGTGGCTCTGGCGCGGCGAGGCCGCGGCCGTCCAACTGGCACGCTCGCTGGCCCTGTTCGTCGGCACGTCGCTGCACACGGCCTGGCGCATGCTGTCGGGCGCTGCTCCTCTGCCGCGCGCGGCCTGGCTCCCGGCGCCGCGCCGCAGGGCGAGCCGCCGCCCGACGGCGCTGCTCGTCCTGTACGCCGTCACCCGGCGCGGTCCTCCCTCGCTTCCGTCCTGACAACGTTCTCCCCCGCCCTGACCCGAACGCGCGGCAGCACCGGCCGGCGCACGGAGCCACGGCAGCACCGGCACATGTGAACCCGCCTGGTCCTGCCGGCATTTCACGCTGCCACCGCCGCGCCGCGCCACCGCGCCGCACCACGGCGGCGCATCGCCGCGCGCGCAGACGGCAGGGCACTCAGCGAGGAGCCGATCGTGCTTCCGCGCGACGGCTTCGTCAGGATGCGAAGGACCATTCGCGATGCTCACTGCTCAAGTCCGACGAGCCCGGCCGCACGGCTTGACGCCGCAGCGCCCCGGGCCGCATGCCACAGCGTCACGCGACATAGAGATCACGACCTGGGCGCTGGCCGCCGGCCACGGCGACCAGGAAGCCGCCGAGCTCTTCGTCCGTGCGACCTACGACGACGTGAGGAGGTTCGTCGCCCATCTCAGCTCGGACGTGCCGGGCGCCGACGACCTCGCCCAGGAGACGTACGTGCGGGCGCTGACCGGTCTGGCCAGATTCGCCGGCCGCTCCTGCGCCCGTTCGTGGCTGCTGTCGATCGCCCGGCGTGTGGTCGTCGACCGCTACCGCAGGGCAGCGGCACGCCCGTCGATCGCCGACACCGCGGACTGGCTGACCGCGGCGGACCGTTCCCAGCCTCGCCATCTGCCCGGTTTCGAGGAGTCGGTGGCGCTGCTGGACGCCCTGCACGCCTTGGACCCGGGGCGGCGGCAGGCGTTCGTGCTGACCCAGGTGGTGGGCCTGTCGTACGCGGAGGTGGCGCAGGCCGCCGGCTGTCCCGTCGGGACCGTCCGCTCCCGGGTGGCCCGGGCCAGGCGGGACCTCGTGGCGGCCTGGACGGCCGGCGAAACGCCCCCTGAAGCCGACGAGGCCCACGGGGCCGAGCCGTACGCACGGCCGGCCGCCGGGCGCTGAGCCCGGTGCCGAGGAACGCGCCGGCCCGCCGCCCCACCCGGGGTGGCGGGCCGGCCGCGTCAGGACGCGTCGCGCATCACGGGCCGCACGGTCGTCGCCGCGCTCCACGCCCGGTGCTGGGCGAGTTCGGCGGTCGCGGCCTCGGCCCAGACCATGCCGGTGCAGCCGCGCTGGTCGCCGACGTGCGCCACCTCGGAGCCGGGCTCCCTCGTCGGATACCAACGGACGTTCCCCGGGAAGGAGTCGAGGCCGTCGAGGCCGTGCCAGCCCGCGAGCACGCCGGGGCGGTCCGCGTAGACGAGGACGAGGCCGACGGCCCGGCCGCCCGCGGGGAGGGCCGCATCGAGCAGGGCGGGGCGCCGCCCGAGGGTGACGTCGATCAGCGCCCCGTACACGTCGGTCCGCAGCACATGGCACAGGGCCTCGCCGACCAGCGCGCCGCCGATCCTGCGGTTGATCTCCACGAGCTGTGGTCCCTGTGCGGTGAGGATGAACTCCACATGCGCGAAGCCGCCGTCGTGGCCCGCGGCGCTCAGCACGCGGCCCACCCAGCGTGCGACCGCGGCCGACTCCCCGGGGGGCAGCGCCACGGGGAACGCCGCGGCCTCCTCCCGTACGGCCGGCGCACGCGAGGTCTGCCGGCCGAACACGCCCAGCAGCCGGGTCTCCCCCTGCCAGGTCAGCGTCTCCGCGCTGTACAGCGGTCCGGCCAGGAACGGCTCGGCGAACAGCCGCCCGTCCAGCCCGCCGCGCAGGCCCGCTTCGGTCAGCGCCGCGTGCAGCGCCTCCTTGTCGTGGACGATCCACACGTCGCGCGAGGAGGTGCCGGAGACGTGCTTGAGCACGGCGGGCAGTCCGACGGTCCGGTGCACCTCGGCGACGCTCTCCGGATGCGGCTCGACGCGCACGAAGGCGTTCGAGCCGAGTCCCTCGCGGTGCAGCGCCGCCCGCACGGCGGCCTTGTCCCGCAGGACGCGTACGGCTCCCGGATCGGGCCCGGGCAGGCCGAACTCCGCCGCGAGATCGGCGCCGGGCACGCTCCAGGTGTCGGTGGTGTTGATCAGCCCTGCGAGGTCGGGCAGCCGGGCCAGCTCCCGTCGTACGGCTTCGGTGTCGAAGGTGTCGACATCGACGACGGTGAGCGCGTCGGCCGGCAGAGCGGCGAGTTCGTGCAGATAGACGGAACGGTCGCCGGTGAGCAGGCACAGCCGGTGCCCGGCCGCGGTGGCGGCCCGGGCCGTCCTGCCGAGCCCGAAGGACAGCGATTCCAGCGCGGCTATGGTCACGACTGCCTCCCGGCGGCGAGATCGCGGGGTTCGGCCCTGGCCGCCGCGGGTGCCGGGCGGCCGGCCCACTCCATGACCGCCCAGGGTGGACGCAGTTCGCCGAGCGTGTGGATGCGCTCCGGTCGCAGGGTGCGCGGGTCGGGCGCCTCGGCGTGCCGGGCGAAGACCCGGGGTGCGTACCGGTGGCCGGTGTCGGCGCCGAGCACCAGGTGGGTACGGCCGAAGTCGCGTGCCGCCTCCCAGGCGGCGACGAGATGGGCCGCTCCGGTGGAGAGGCCGGCGAAGACGGCGTGGTCGCGCAACAGCCCGACCGCGCCGGCCGTCGCGTGCCGGAAGTCCAGCCAGTGCAGGGTGTCGTACAGCTCGTGCCGTACGTTCCCGAACGGTATGGAACTGCCGATGCCGGCGATGATGGCCTCCGGGTCGCTGAAGCGTTCGCTGCCGAATGTGACGCTGCCGAACGGCTGGATTCCCACGAGCCGCACCGACCGCCCCGCTTCCCGGAGTGCGCACGTCAGCCCGCCGGTCGACGCGCCGGTGCCCACGGCGCCGACCACGGTCAGGTCGCCGTCGGGCAGGGCGGCCCCGACGGTCTCGGCGAACTCGCGGTAGCCCGCGTAGTGGACCGAGTCGTGGTACTGCCGCATCCAGTGGAAGTCGGGCCGCTCGGCCAGCAGCTGCCGCACGTGCCGCACCCGGCACTCCTGGTCGAGCCGCAGGCTCTGCGACTGCGGCATCTGGTCGACGGTGGCCCCCAACACCTCCAGCTGGGCGCGCATCACCGCGTCCACGGTGGTCGAGGCGACGATGTGACAGCGCAGCCCGTGGCGATGACAGGCCATGGCGAGCGCCAGCGCGTAGATGCCGCTCGAGCTGTCGACGAGGGTCTGGCCGGGCACGACACGTCCGGTGTGCAGCAGGGTGCGTACGGCGCCGAGCGCGGCGTAGACCTTCATCGTCTCGAAACGGGCGAGGACGACGTTGCCCCGCAGGCGGACGAGGGCCGGTTCCTTCAGCGCGTCGGTGATGTGGTCGTGCACCGGGACGGAGCGGGTGGACGCGGGCGCCGCCGTCACCGGCTCTCCTCCTCGCGTATGCCGGTGACGATCAGCCGGCGCGAGTGCTGGTCGTACGGGCTCGCGTCGAAACCGCCGAAGCACTCGACCGCGGTGAAGCCCGCCGCCTCGAACAGGTCGTGCAGTTCGGCGGCGCTGTAGAGGAAGGAGCGGATCGAGGCCGTGCGGGCGGTGTCGCCGCGCACGAGGGTCCAGTCGGTGCGCAGTCTGCGCCAGCTGTCGAGGACGGTGTCGCGCTGCACGATGTACGAACCGTCCGGCAGGTCGACGGCCTGGGGGCGCCCGATCCAGCCCGCGAGCACCTCCTTGCCCATGACGTCCACGAGGAGCCGGCCGCCCGGCGCGAGGTTCTTCCAGGCGTTGTGCAGCACTTGGAGGTTGTCGTCCGGGTCGTCGAAGTAGCCGAAGGACGTGAAGACGCTGAGGACGACGTCGTAGGCCTCGGGTTCCACGTGGTGCCGCATGTCGGCCCGCACCAGCCGGACGTCGGCCCCGGCGTCCGCGCAGGCGGTACGCGCGCGTTCCAGCATGGCGGGGCTGAGATCGACACCGGTGACGCTGTGGCCGCGGGCGGCGAGGGGGACGAGGAACAGGCCGGGCCCGCAGCACAGGTCGAGGACCCGTGAGCCGGGCGGTAGGTCGAGCAGCGGCGACGTGCGGACCAGTTCGGCGGCCGCCTCGCCGCGTCCGGGCGAGAACATGGCCGGTGCGAAGTCGACCCAGAGGGTGTCGTCGGCGTACCAGTCCTCTTCTGCGGCGCGGTTGTCGTTCGTCACACGGGCTCCTCACACTCCCGGCGCCCCGGGCACCCCCCGTGGCTCACCGTCCTCCCAGTGGTCGTGTGCGTCGGGGCGGAAGTTCCCGGAGCGAGGAGGAGAAGTGCCGGGCGGTCGGGACTGCGGCAGCCGCGGCGGGGGCGAGGAAGCAGGTGAGAGCGCAGGCGAGGAGAACGGGCACGGCGCCGAAGGCGTCGACCGCGGGGGCGATGAGCGCCAGGCCGAGGGGGGCGAGACCGTAGGAGAGCATGAAGTCCAGCGACGACACCCGGGCCAGCTTGTCGGGTGCCATCTCGCGCTGTGTCGCGGTGAACCAGGGCACGTTGAACAGTTCGATGCCGATCCCGGCGACCGCGTAGGCGCCCACCACGACGGCGGGGTGCACCGGCAGCGCGAGGCTGAGCGGCGCGACACCGTAGGCGGCCATCCCCGCGAGCGCGATCCAGCCCTGGGAGCGGGTCCCCAGCCGGGCGACGGCCAGCGCGCCGGCGAGGGCGCCCAGCGTGTACGCCGTGGTGGCCGCGGCGAGCACCACCTCCGTGCCGTACCGGTCACGGCTGATCAGCGGCAGGGCGACGGCGGTGACCGAGTACCCGGTGGCGCAGACGGCGGTCAGCGCCACGAGTCCTGCGACGAACCACGGATGCCTGCGCGCCTCGCGCACGCCGTCCGCGAACTCGCTGCGGAAGGAGGCGCGTCGGGGGGCGGGTGGTGCGGACCTGACGCCCGGGCCGGGGACGAGCGCCGCGACCAGCCAGAGGAGACCGAGCCCCCAGAGCAGGGCCCTGGTGCCGAGCAGCACGGCGAGCAGCGCGGTCGCTGCGGGCCCCGCCAGCGTGGTGACCCGTACGGCGAGCGTCAGGGCTGCGTTGGCCTGCTGCAGCCGGCCGGGGTCGACGACCTCGGCGGTCAGCGCCTGAAACGCGGGACGGCAGGCGCCCTGGCCGGCCCCGGACAGCACGGCGGCAGCGCACATCAGCGGCAGCGACCGGCCGAGCCCAGCCGCGAGCAGCGGCGCCGCTGCCGCCGCGGCCAGCGCCGACCACAGGACGACACCCCGCCGCGAGTGCCGGTCGGCGAGCACTCCGCCCACCGCGACGGCGGCGAGGAACCCGGCGGTGCGGGCTGCGAGCAGCAGCCCGAGCGCGCTCGGGCTCAGCGAGCGGTCCAGCACGGCGAGACCGAGGACGAACGGCAGGGCCCAGGTGGCGAGTCCCGACGCGGTGGTGCCCGACCACAGCCGCAGGAACGCGATGTCGAGAAGGACGGACTTCGAGGAGCGTGCTGTCCGCGTGGTCACATCACGGCCCGTCACATCGCCCGTCACCTCAAGGGGTCGCCGCACAGACGAGGAGGACGAAGGCGGCGAGGGCGAAGAGGGTGCGGACCAGGTGGAAGGCGTTCCACCTGGGCTCGAACGCGGCACGGGTCTCCCGGGCGGGGGCACGGCCGGAACGCTCCGCGGAGGCGAGGGCGTTGTTCAGGGGGACATTGCCGGCGCTGGTGATGAGATGGCCGACGATCGCGCAGACCAGTGCGGCGATGACCAGCCAGCGGTCGGTCTCCGTGCGGCCGTCGACCGGGACGAAGAGGGCGGCGACGGGGAAGCCGACACTTCCCAGGAAGGCCAGCATGAAGGTGCCGCGTGGCACCTTCTCGTTGATACGGGCCATGGCGGGCACGAACTGGTCGTCCGACAGGCGCGCGAGCGCGGGCATGATGCCGGTCTGGAAGATCACGAAGAAACCCGCGTACAGACCGGTGGACACGACGGCGAGGGCGAGCAGAAGGGTGGCCATGCCGTTCATGATGGCGTGACGGAAGGGGCGGCGCGCCGTGTTTTCGGTCGGCGTGCGGCGGCTCGAGGCCGGTTCGAGGCCGGTTGCCGCCCGCCCTCGAACCACCCTCGAACCGCCCTCTTTCCGGCCGCGACCCGCTCTCCGGCGTCCTTGTCGAGCGAGCGCGCCCGAAGGGCTCAGTCCCGGGAGCGCCGGTTCGCCTGCCCGATCGCGTCGGCCAGTTCGCGCACGGCGCGGTCCTCCGTCGACTCCGCCAGCTTCCGGGCCCGGTCCTGAAGTGCGCCGAGCCCGGGTGCGCCCGGCATGGAGCCGCCGCGCAGCGACTCGGCGAAGTAGGCGGCGACAGCGGTGATCTGCAGCCGCGCGGACGACGCGCCCCACAGGGCTGCGTCGATTGCGTCGGTCTCCACGGAGCCGCTCGCCTCGTGCGGCGCCCGGGTCCTGGGGTCGAGCCAGCGGACGGTCGCCGTCGCGACATGGCCGTCGGCGCCGTCCCTCAGCCGTACGGCATAGAGGGCGGTGACGGTGTGGCCGGGGCCGACCTCTCCGCCGTCGACCCGGTCGTTGCGGAAGTCCTCGTCGGCGACCTCGCGGTTCTCGTAGCCGATGAGTTTGAACTGCTTGACGGTCCCGGGGTCGAACGCGACCTGTGCCTTGGCGTCCCGCGCGCGCAGTTCCACGTGGCGGGGCAACTGGTCGACGAAGACCTTGCGGGCCTCTTCCTTGGTGGACACATAGGTCGTGTGACCGTCGCCCTTGTCGGCGAGGCGTTCCATCAGGTCGTCCCCGTAGTCGCTGCCGACACCGACGCCGAAGAGGGTGATGCCGTGTTCGCGGCGTGCGTCGTCGATCCGCTCGAGGATCGCCTCGGCCTCGGTCTCGCCGGTGTTGGCGAGGGCGTCGGACAGCAGCACCACGCGGTTGGTGGCTCCCTTCCTGCGGCCCTCGACGGCCTCGTCGTAGCCGGTGGTGACACCCGCCTCCACGTTGGTGGAGTCGGTGGGCTCCAGGTCGTCGATCACGTCGTGGACACGGTCGCGGTTGCCGTCGAGCCTGGTCATCGGCAGCCGGGTCTCCGCCTCGCCGCTGAAGGTGACCACGGCGATCGAGTCGTCGTCGCGCAGCTGGTCGGTCAGGGTGCCGAGCGAGTGCTTGACGAGGTCGAGCCGGCCGGGCTCCGCCATGGAACCGGAGATGTCGATCACGAAGGTCAGGGCGGCGGGCGGCCGTTCGCCGTCGCGGTCGGACGGGCGGGTGGAGAGGCCGACGCGGACGAGGGACCAGTTGTCGCCCTCGAACCCCGGGGTGTCGCCTGCCGGTCCCGCGGTGCCGTCTTCCGGCGCCTTGATCTCTCCGTCGCCGCTGCCGGCATCGCCGCCGCCCGGCCGAGCACCGTCGACCGTCACGGAGAAACCGTTGCCCTTGGGCTGCGGGTAGTCCTGGCGGAAGCTGTTGATGAACTCCTCCGGCCTCACCTGGTGCCGCTGGGGCGTCCCGCCCTCCTTGAGCAGGCGGCGGGTGTAGTCGTAGGAGGCGGTGTCCACGTCCAGGGCGAACGTGGACAGGTAGTCGGCGGGCGGCGCTGCGTCCTGCGCCTCACGCTCGGCGCTGTCGGCCCCGCTGCTCGGCGCGCCCTTGCCTCCGTCCGGTGCGATGGGCGCGGGCGCGCCGTCGGCCGCCCTCCGCCCTTCGTCGTAGCCGCTCGTGCTCTTCTCGCCGGCGGCCGAGCAGCCCGCCACCAGCAGCATGCCACCGGCCAGGGCCGCGGCGACGATCCTCCGGCCGGCCCTCGGCCCCATTCCTGTGCGGAGCTTCGTCGAACTCCCCATCGAACTCCCCCTCGCCTCGTCATCACTTGTGAATGTGACGTCCGAAGCGGCCGGAAGGAGCAGACGGAGGAGTTGCGGAAGCGTCTCAATGCGGCAACGGCACGTCCGTTACGCGCCGATCTGCACCGAATGGACTAGGAGACGATGTCCTTGCGGGAGAAGTTCCGGAAGGCGAGTGCAAAAAGCACCAGCCCGTAAGTGACCGAAACAACCGTCCCCTTGAGCATCCCACTCCATTCCAGCTGCGGCTGGAGCGCGTCGATCCAGGCGAACTGCCAGTGCGCGGGCAGTGCTTCGCGCCACCCGCCCAGGGCCGTGACCGCGTCCAGCACGTTGCCGATGATCGTCAGACCCACCGCGCCGCCGACCGCGCCCAGCGGCGCGTCCGTCTTGGTCGACAGCCAGAACGCCAGCCCGGCCGTCACCAGTTGGGAGACGAACACGAACGCGACGACGAGGCCGATCCGCGCCAACGTGTCGCCGGCGGCCAGCGACCCGCCGGTCGGCAGCTGCAGTGGTCCCCAGCCGTACGCGAGCGTCCCCGCGACCAGTCCGACCAGCGGCAGCAGCAGCATCGCCGCCGCGCTGAATCCGAGGGCCACGGCCAGCTTGGACCACAGCAGCCTGGTGCGCGGGACGGGCGCGGCGAGCAGATAGCGCAGGGACGACCAGTTGGCCTCGGAGGCGACCGTGTCGCCGTGGAACAGGGCGACCGGCACCACCAGCAGGAAGCCTGCCGACACGAACAGGCAGGTGGCCGCGAAGTTGGCGCCGGAGGCCGTGGCGGTGTCCATCAGCGTGATCCGGCCGTTGTCCCGGCCGTCGGGGGTGCCACCGATCGCGAAGGCGGCGATCAGGATGAGCGGCAGCGCGGCCAGCACCCCGGCCATCACAAGTGTCCGGCGGCGCTTCAGCTGCCGCACCGCCTCCACCCGGAGCGGCAGCGTGTGCCGGGCCCGGTAGCCGGGGGCGGACTCGACGAGCACGGGCCTCGGCGGTCGGGTCTCGACGGGCGCGCTCATGCGGAGCCTCCGATCAGGGTGAGGAACGCGTCCTCCAGGCGGCGGTGCGGGCCGACGCCCGTCAAGGGCACGTCCAGACGCACCAGTTCGGTGATCATCTCGGTGGCGGTGGCGCCGTCGAGCCGTACGAGCAGGCCCTCGTCCGTGCGGGCCGCGGAACCGATCCCCGGCAGCGCGGCGAGCTTCTCGACCACGGGCTCAGGCACCTCGCCGTCGACGGTGACGAGCAGGGTGTCGCTCTCGCCGGTGATCTCGGCGACCGGCCCGGCCTGCACGAGCCGGCCGCGGTCCATGACCACCAGGTGCGTGCAGGTCTGCTCGACCTCGGACAGGAGGTGGCTGGAGACGATGACGGTTCGGCCGCCGGCGGCGTAACGGATCATCACGTCCCGCATCTCGCGGATCTGCGGCGGGTCGAGGCCGTTGGTCGGCTCGTCGAGGATCAGCAGGTCCGGCATGCCGAGCATCGCCTGGGCGATGGCGAGCCGCTGCCGCATGCCCTGGGAGTACGTGCGCACCGCGCGGGCCAGCGCGTCGCCGAGGCCGGCGATCTCCAGCGCCTCCTCGATGTGCGCGTCGGACGCCGGACGGCCGGTGGCCTTCCAGTACAGCTCCAGGTTGTCCCGACCGGACAGGTGCGGCAGGAAGCCCGCACCCTCGACGAACGCGCCGACCCGGGAGAGCACGGGCGCGCCGGGCCGGATCGCGTGGCCGAAGACCCGGATCTCGCCCTCGTCGGGCCGGATCAGGCCCATCAGCATGCGCAGGGTGGTCGTCTTGCCGGCGCCGTTCGGGCCGAGGAGGCCGAGGACCTGGCCCTTCTCTACGCGGAAGGAGAGGTCCCGCACGGCGTACCGGTCGGCGGACTTGGCGTACCGCTTGGTCAGGCCGGTGATCTCCAGCGGCACGTCGGCGCGCTCGGGGTCGGGGGCCGGCGCGACCGTGCGGCGGCGGGCGGTGAGCAGCAGCGCGCCGACGACGAGGACGCCCGCGGCGGGCAGGGCCCACACCCACCAGGGCAGGCCGGCCGCCTGCGTCCGCACGGCGGGCGCGGTGGGCACCGAGAGCCGGCCCTCGAGGCTCACGGTGTAGGTGGCGGGCTCGGCGGGCGAGGCGTAGCCGAGGTCGGTGGCGGACAGGACGAGGCGCAGCCGGTGCCCGGCGTCGACCTCGTGGTCCACGGCGGGCAGAGTCAGCTCGACCTCCTTGCCGGCCTTCGCGCCCTCGATCCGGACGGGGGCGACGAGCTGCGAGGGCAGCACCTGCTGCCTGCCGTCCGGCCCGACGTCGTACACCTTGCCGAAGAGCACGGCGTCGCCGGTGTCCGAGGCGATCTTCACCTTGACGGTGGGCGAGCCGGTGATGCGGGTGGACGTGCCGAGCGGCTCGGACTGGAAGCTCGCGAACTGTCCGGGGAAGTCGAGGGACAGTCCGACACCGAGCGAGGAGAGCGCGCCCGCGCCGCCGCTGAGGCCGGGGACGGCCGAGATGGCGGGCGGGGTGGCGCCCGCCGGGTTGACGAAGCGCTGTTCGCGGCCCGCCAGCGCGATCTGCCGAGTGCCGTCGGTGAGGCCGGGGTAGCTGCCGCCGGTCGCGCCGCGCAGCAGCGCCTGGCCGTCGGTGGAGTCGACGCCGCCGGTGCGGCTGACGCGGAAGGCGGGGCCGGTGTCCGCGTTCTTGTCCTGCTTCAGGTAGCGGTCGAACCAGTCGCCGATGCGGCCCTCGACGCGGCTGCTCTCCCGGTCACCCCCGTCGTGGCCTCCGGCGATCCAGTCGACCGCGACCGGTGCCCCGTTGGCGCTGATGGCCTTCGCCATGGCGTCGGCGTGCGAGAGGGGGAAGAGCGAGTCGGACTGGCCCTGCACGATGAGCGCGGGCGCCTTGATGCGGTCGCCGACGGCGGAAGGGCTGCGGCTCTCAAGGAGCTCGCGGGCCTCGGCGTCGGGCTTTCCGGCCACGGCGACTCGCTCGTACATGGCGCACAGCGTCGGCTGGAACGGTCCGCAGCCGGTGGGGTTCGCGGGAGCCTGTTCGCCGGCGGTGTCGCGGGAAGCGGGCCGGGCACCGGCGTCGGTTTCCGCGGCGGCCCGGTCCTGCCCGGCCGGAGCCTCGCCCGCGGGTGGCTCCGCGGGGGCGCCGGGAGGCTGCTGGCCGCCCGGGGCCGTGCCCAGGGCGGCCGCCGAACCGGTCGAGAAGAAGATTCCGGCCCACAGCTTCTTGAAGACGCCGTCGGGGAAGAGGGCGTCGGCGAGGTTCCAGTAGGTGATCTGCGGTGCGATCGCGTCGACCCGCTGGTCGTACGCCGCGCCCAGCAGGGAGATCGCTCCGCCGTACGAGGAACCGGTCATGCCGACGCGTGGATCGCCGTCCGCGTCCAGCTGGACCTCCGGTTGCCCGGCCAGCCAGTCGATCAGCCGGGAGACGTCCTTGACCTCGTGGTCGGGGTCGTTGAGCCCGATCTGTCCGGTGGACCGGCCGAAGCCGCGGGCGGACCAGGTCAGCACGGCGTAGCCCTCACGGGCCAGCCGCTCGGCCTGCGCGCGGACGTCGTTCTTGCTGCCGCCGAAGCCGTGCCCGATCAGGACGGCGGGCCTGCGCCCTTCGCCGCCGCTGGTGAAGTAGGAGGTGTCGATCTTCGCCCCGGGCATGTTCTGCACCCGGTCCTCGCGGTGCACGGCGGGTGCGGCGTCGTCGGCGACGGCGGTCCACGTGCCGGCGCCGGCAAGGACGGCGAAGGCCGCGACGCCGGCAAGCCATCGGCTCCGCGGCCTGGGAAGTCGGATCTGCATGGTTGAAACCCTAAACGGATGGGCCCCTTCATCTCGGCTGCCGCAAGGCGGAACCGATGAGCCTCCTTGAGGAGTACGCGGCAGGGGCTCCGTACACCAGCCGCGGTACGTGCCGCAGGTCCGGACATTACGGACGCACGCGAGTGGGACACAAGATCCACACTTACTGATGATTCGTCAGATGACTTCTATTGCACGGCACTTACCGGCCAGTCGCCCCATTGTGATGCAGGTCACATCACGGGACTCTGGTTCTCCCAACCTCACATCCTGGCACCATGCGGGCCCGTACTTGTCCGTAACCGGTCAATGAAAGGTCAGGTGCACGAGATGAGAGCCACTGCCCGTCGCGCCGGCGCGCTGATATCAGCAGCAGCCGCCGCGACCGGTCTCCAGTTCGCCGTATCCCCCACCGCGCACAGCGCGACGCTCGGCGATCTTCGTCTCGCTCCCACTGCAACTGCCGTCCCGGGCAGCTGGATCGTCGTTCTCAAGGACGGCACCACCCGCGCCGCCGATCTCGGTGTCACACCGAAGCACACCTACCGCAGTGTCCTCACGGGCTTCTCCGCCTCGATGTCGGCTGCGAAGGCCAAGGCGCTCGCCGCCGACCCGCGGGTCGCGTACGTCGAGCAGAACGCCACGGTCAAGCTGAACGACACCCAGTCCAATGCCACCTGGGGCATCGACCGGATCGACCAGCGCAACCTGCCCCTGTCGAAGACGTACACCTACGACACGTCCGCCTCGAACGTGAACGCGTACGTCATCGACACCGGGATCCGCACCTCGCACGGCGAGTTCGGCGGGCGCGCGAGCGTCGGCACGGACACGGTGGGCGACGGCCGGAACGGTCAGGACTGCCAGGGCCACGGCACGCATGTCGCCGGCACCGTCGGCGGCAAGAACTACGGTGTCGCCAAGGGGGTCAAGCTCGTCGCCGTCCGCGTCCTGGACTGCGAGGGCTCCGGCACAACCGCCGGAGTCATCGCGGGCGTCGACTGGGTGACCGCCAACGCCAAGAAGCCGGCCGTCGCCAACATGAGCCTCGGCGGTTCGGCCAACACGTCCCTCGACAACGCGGTGAAGAAGTCCATCGCCTCGGGTGTCAGCTACGCCATCGCGGCGGGCAACGGGCTTCCGATCCTCGGACTGCCCGCGAACGCGTGCAACTACTCACCCGCCCGCGTCCCCGAAGCGATCACGGTCGGCGCGACGGACAGCACCGACCGCCGGGCGTCGTTCTCCAACTTCGGGACCTGCTTGGACCTGTTCGCGCCCGGCGTGGACATCACGTCGGCCTGGAAGGACAGCGACACCGCCACCAACACCATCTCGGGGACGTCGATGGCGACCCCGCACACGGCGGGCGCCGCGGCGCTCTACCTGGCCGACCACCCCACGGCCACCCCGGCCCAGGTCCGGGACGCCGTGGTGAACAACGCGACCAGCGGCAAGGTCGTGGACCCGCGCTACGGCTCCCCGAACAAGTTGCTGTACTCCCGGTTCTGACGCCGCGGCACACCACGCGCCCGGCACTGAACGCCGCAGCGGCCCGCACGGATTACCCAGAGGGCCGCGGATGGGGGCGATTAGTCAATGGAGCAGTGGGGTGAGATGAGGAACTAGGTGGGGGGCA
>NZ_JBEXRZ010000058.1:0-38293 GCF_040613325.1 Streptomyces sp. NPDC006283
CCGCTCGTCCTGGGGGCCGGCCCCGCCTTCCGTACGAACGGCGGGCACGGCCCTTCGTCTGCTGCCGCGGCCGCTACCGGTACGACAGCCCGTGGCCGATCGGGAACAGCACCTGGGACGGGTCGTCCGCCCGCTGCACCGGCACCGGCAGGTGCCCCTGCGGCTCCGCCCTGCCCGCGATCACGCGGGCAGCGGCGCGCAGTTCGACATCCGTCCACGAGTAGGTCGCCACCGCTGCCGCGATGCCGTCCAGCCGGGCGACGTCGTACGGGTTGCGGATGGCGATCGCCACCACGGGAACCCCGGTTGCCACCAGCGCCGCGACGAGCGTGCGTTGCGAGCTGGTGGCGGTGACGTTGTACGTGCCGACGACGACCACGTCCTTGCCCTCCGCGGCCGCCACCGCCTCCGCGATTTTGGCGCTGTTCGGCGCGGTGCCGGTCGACAGCGCCGTCGTCCGGAAGCCCAACTCACCGAGCGCGCCCGCCAGTACGGTGGTCGGCGGCCCGGTCGTTCCGCTGGGCGATGCCGGGTCGGCGCCCACCACCAGGACATCGCGGTGGCTGCGGCGGCTCAGCGGCAGCAGCCCGCCCGGGTTGGTGAGCAACGTCGTCGTCCGTTCGGCGATCCGGTCGGCCGCGGCGAGATGCGCGGGGGAGCCGACGGTGCGGTCCACTCCCCGTTGCGAGACGAACGGGTCACGGAACAGGCCGAGTTTCTCCTTGAGCAGCAGGATGCGCAGGATCGATTCCTCGATGCGCGCCACACTGAGTTCGCCGCTCTTGACCGCGTCGAGCACCGCGTTCCACGCGACCGCCAGATCCGGCGGATTGAGCAGCTGGTCCACACCCGCGAGCAGCGCGAGCACGGGGACGCGGTGGTCGCCGTACTTGTCGCGCACGCCCTGCATGTTGAGCGCGTCGGTGACCACCACCCCGTCGTAGCCCAGTTCCTCGCGCAGGATGCCGGTGAGGATCGGGCGGGACAGCGTGGCCGGGTCGTCGCTCGGGTCCAGTGCGGGGAACTGGATGTGCGCCGTCATGATCGAGTCGATCCCGGCGGCGATCGCGGCCCGGAACGGCGGTGCGTCGATCTCCTCCCACTCCTGGCGGGTGTGGGTGATGACCGGGATGCCGGTGTGGCTGTCGACGGTGGTGTCGCCGTGCCCGGGGAAGTGCTTGGACGTCGCCGCGATGCCGGCGCTCTGGTAGCCCTTGACCTGGGCGGCGACCAGTCCCGCGACCGCCGCCGGGTCCGCGCCGAAGGACCGTACGCCGATGACCGGGTTGGCGGGATCGACGTTCACGTCGGCGACGGGGGCGTAGTTCTGGGCGATGCCCATGGCGGCGAGCTCGCTGCCCGCGATCTGCGCGGCCTTGCGGGCGGACGCCGTGGACCCGCCCGCGCCGAGCGCCATCGCGCCCGGCATGAGCGTGGCCGGCTTGCCGACGCGGGCGACGATGCCGTGTTCCTGGTCGGTGGAGATCAGCAGCGGCACGGGAGTGGGCTGGGCGAGCCCGGCCCGCTGGATGCCGTTGGACAGGTCGGCGATCTGGTGCGGTTCGCGGGTGTTGTGCGCCCAGGCGAAGTAGATGATGCCGCCGACGTGGTACTCGGAGATGAGCTCCGCGGCGTTGCGTACGCCGATCTCTTCGAGATTCAGGTCGACGTCGGCCTGGTCGGGGTCGGTGGCGGAGTGCCCGTAGACCCGCATCACGAAGAGCTGGCCGACCTTCTCCTCGAGGCTCATCCTCGAGATGAGCCGTTCGAGCCGGGCCCGTGTGCCGCGGGAAGCGGCGGGCGAGGCGAGGGCGGGCGCCGCACTGGCGACGGCGGTCGCGGCGACGGCGGTCGCGGTGAGAAGAGTGCGTCTGGAGAGGTTCCGGTCGTGCACTGGTGCTCCTTCCGGCCTTGCTCGACTTGCTCGACAGGGGAGTTGCACAAGGGAGTTGAAGGAAACTTCCAAGGTGACACGGATATCCGGAAAGTAACTGCCAGGTCAAGGCCCCGCGCACAAACATCACCGGACCGGCGGGGCGGGCCCCGCGTCAGGCGCCGGCGGAGATGTCCGGCCACAGCCTCTGCAGGGTCCGCACGGTCTCCGTGATCGCCGGCCGCCTCGCCGCCCCCGCACGCCACAGGGCGTGCAGCCGACGCGTCGGCACCGGTGCCAGCCGCACGGCCACGACCTGCGGCGGCAGCTGTCCCCGGCCCAGCCGCGGGACCAGGGCCACACCGAGTCCGGCGGCCACGAGAGCCACCTGGGTGTGGTTCTCCTCGGCCTGATGGGCGATCAGCGGCTCGCAGCCTGCCGCGCGCAGCGTGCGCAGCAGCCAGTCGTGGCAGACGGTGCCCGGCGGCTGGGTGATCCAGCGCTCGTTCTTGAGGTCCTCGCGCCGTACGGAATCCTCGGCGGCCAGTGCATGGCCGGCCGGCACCAGCACGTCGCACATGTCGTCGCCGATGACGGCCTGCTCGACTCCCGGCGGGGTCGGCAGCGGGGCGATGTCCCAGTCGTGCGCCACCGCCAGGTCGATCGCGCCGCGGGCGACGAGATCGACGGACAGGTGGGGGTCGACCTCGTGGAGGCGGGCGTCGAGGGTGGGGTGCCGGCGGGCGAGGTCGGCGAGGACGTACGGCATCAGACCGCGCGCGGCGCTCGCGAAGCAGGCGATCGACAGCCGTCCCGTCGGTGCACCGCGCCGCTCCTCCAGCCGGACTTCGGCCTCCTCCACCAGGGACAGCAACTGCTGGGCGGTGTGAGCCAGTTGGCGCGCCTCGTCCGTCAACCGGACGCCGCGGCCCTCGCGTTCCAGGAGCGTGGTGCGGGTCTCCCGCTCCAGTTTGGCGATCTGCTGCGAGACGGCGGACGGTGTGTAGCCGAGCGCGGACGCGGCGGCGCCGACCGTGCCGTGGACGGAGACGGCGTGCAGGGCGCGCAGCCGGCCGAGATCGAGCATGATCGTCCCTCTCCCTGTTCCCTTCAGCAGCGCTTCATCCAACCATGAAGGAATCCGTGCTGGTGCTACATGGTCCAGGGGCGTGATGCTCGATGCCATGCGTCCCGCTCACATCGTTCTCGCCGCCCTGGTCGCCGCCGTCTGGGGAGTCAACTTCGTCGTCATCGAGATCGGCCTCGACCACTTCCCGCCCCTGCTCTTCTCGGCTCTGCGCTTCCTCGCGGCCGCCCTGCCCGCGGTGTTCCTCGTCGGCCGGCCGAAGGTCGCCTGGAAGTGGATTCTCGCGGTCGGGCTGGTCCTCGGCGTCGCCAAGTTCGGGTTGCTCTTCACGGGCATGGACCAGGGCGCCCCCGCCGGCCTCTCCTCCCTGATCCTGCAGAGCCAGGCAGTCTTCACCGCCCTGCTCGCCTTCGCCGCCCTCGGCGAACGCCCCGGACGCGTAAGGATCCTGGGCATGGCCGTGGCGCTGGCCGGCATCGCCGTCGCCGCGATCGACGAGGGCGCTTCCGGCCCGCTTCTCGGCTTCGTACTCGTCATCGCCGCGGCGGCCTGCTGGGGCGTCTCGAATGTCCTGACCCGCAAGGCGTCCCCGCCGGACGCGCTGAACTACATGGTGTGGGTCAGTGCCGTCCCGGTGCTTCCGCTGCTCGCCCTCTCGCTCCTTCTGGAGGGCGCGGAGCGCGACCTGGACGCACTGCGCTCGCTGGACTGGACGGGCGTCGGCGTGATCCTCTACGTCGCCTGGATCACCACGATCTTCGGCTTCGGAGCCTGGGGGTGGCTGCTGCGACGGCACCCGGCGTCCGCGGTGGCCCCGTTCTCCCTCCTCGTCCCCGTCTTCGGCATGTCGTCGGCGTACCTGATCCTCGGCGAGCCGGTGAGCCCCCTGCGCTGGTGCGCCACGGCGCTCCTGGTCGGCGGTGTCGCCCTGACCTCGCTGCCCGGCCGGGCGAAGCCGGCGGCAACGGACGCACACGAGGAGGAACCGCTGACGGCGGCCCGGGCATGAGGTCTTGCGGATCCCGCAGGCTCACCCTCCAAAGGCGGCCGAGCCGCGCGGGAAACGGGCGCGCATCGCGTCGATGCAGAGGTCCCGGGAGGTGGGGCCGCCGAAGCGCAGGCGGTCGTAGCCGGTGAAAGCCGGTTCCAGTGCGTCGAGTTCGTCGATCGCGGCGTGCAGCCGGGCCTCCCACCGGGGCGAACCGGCGTCCGGGTCGTGCGGCGCCGCCGTGATCTCGGTCGTCAGGTGCTCCTTGCGCCGGATCGTCGCCGGGGTGACCGAATGGAGGCACACGTATTGACCGCTCAGATACGCCTGCCACTCCTGCCGCCCGACTGCCCGGTCCGCCCAGTGCGCGACGAACCAGGCCTCGAGCTTCTCGGGGCCTCCTGCCTGCTCCGTCAGCGCGAACAGGTCCCTGGGCACCATCTCCGCACCGTCCGAGCGCAGATAGCCGGGCAGTGGCAGCAGCCCTGCCAGCATCCTCAGACGCACCGCGTCGGGATCGTGCCCGGTGGTGAAGCACAGGTCGTCGAGCACCGCGAACTGGGCGCTGACGTACGCGTCGTCCGCCAAAGTCATCGGGTGGTCGCCGTTGATCTGCCGGAATCCGGCGGCCAGTTCACTCTCGTACACAGGACCTCGTTCCTCGCTGGGCCGGTTCCGTGCACGCTAGCCGCCGGACGGTTCGGCGCCCGCCGAACCGTGGCGGCGCCCGTCGGGGCAGCGCGAGCAGGCTCTCAGCTCACCGCGAGCAGGTGCTCGCGGCCGGCCGTCAGCAGGCCCGGCAGTTCCGGCGCCGTCGGGTACCAGCGCTTCTCGTACTCCCAGCACACCCAGCCGTCCGGGTCCGCGAGCGCCAGGCACTCGGCGAGCGGCACCTCGCCCCGTCCCAGCGGCAGCGGGTTCAGATCGGCGCGCGATGCGACGTCCTTGACCTGGATGTACCCGAGGAAGGGGCTCAGCGCCGCGTGGGTCACCTCCGGGGCCTCCCCGCCGAGCCACGGATGCAGCACGTCCCACAGCGCCCCCGCGTGCTTGTGACCGACCAGCCCCAGGACGCGGGTGACGTCGGCACCGGTCCGGTGCGAGTCGTGTGTCTCGAGCAGGATCCGCACGCCGAGGTCGGCGGCCGTTTCCGCGGCGGCGCCCAGTCGGCGGGCGGCGATGGCGTCGGCCTCCGCCGGGTCGAGGTCGCCGCCGCCGGGGAAGACCCGGACGAACGGGGCGCCGAGGTCCTTCGCCAGCCGGCAGAGAGCTTCCATCTCCTTGATCACGGGGCCGTCGTCGCCCGCCGCGGCGATCCGCGCGTACCCGGCGACGGTGAGGATCTCGACGCCCGCACGCTGGAACTCCCGTACCGCCTCCGCCCGTTCGGTCGTGCCGATGCCGGCGTGCACCGGCTCCTCCGGGTGGGCGCGCAGCTCCACGCCCTGATAACCGCTGTCGGCGGCGAGCCGCGCCACCTCCGTGAGCGGCCTGCCCGGCACGCCGAGGGTCGAGAAGGCGAACTTCATCGATCTGTTCCTTCCTGCAGTGACAGCCGCCAGTCCTGTCCGACCAGATCCGCTCCGTAGGAGCGGTGCGGCTTCTCGGCGACGAGCGTGAACCCGGCCCGCTGATAGATCCGGCGGGCGCCGGCCAGTACGTCGTTGGTCCACAACACCATGTCCCGGTACCCCGCCTCGCGCGCGAAATCCACGGCGGTGCGCACGAGCATGTCGCCGAGGCCGTGCCCCCGGGCATCGGGCTCGACCAGCAGCAGCCGCAGCCGTGCGGTGGCCGGGGCGTCGTCGCGTACACACATCACCGAGCCGACCGGGCGCCCGTCCAGCTCGGCGATCCACACCCGCTCGAGACGGGGGTCGTGGCCCTGTGCGAAGTCCGCGACGATCCGGGCGACGAGGCCTTCGAAGTCCGCGTTCCACCCGTACTCGGCGGCGTACAGAGCACCGTGCCGCTGAACGATCCACCCGAGGTCGCCGGGCCCGGGCTCGCGCAGGACGGGCTCCGCGCGGCAGGCCGGTGACGCGGTGGAGAGGATGCCGCGGACGGTGCGCAGAGCCTCGGTGAGGCGCCCGCGTTCGGCCTCCGGCACCCCGGCCACGAGCGTGCCGACGGCCTGCCGCGAGCGCTCGTCGAGCAGCGCGGCGGCCTGGCGGCCACGGTCGGTGAGCGTGATCCGCTGCCGCCGCGGATCACGCTCCGACGGCGCCCGCACGACCAGCCCGTCGCGTTCGAAACCGGCGAGCAGCCGGCTCAGATACCCGGCGTCGAGCGACAGCGCGCCCCGCAGGTCGGCGGCATCGGTGCGGGGGCTGTGGGCCAGCTCGTACAGGACGCGCGACTCGGTGAGGGTGTACGGGGTGTACAGGTGCTTGCCGTAGTCCAGGGCACCGATGACGTTGGTGTAGAAGCGGTTGAAGGCGCGGATCTCTTGGATCGGCATGATCGGCTCACCTGACCGGCACGTAACGTTTTCTTTGACTCAGTCAACGCTACGGCGCGAAGCTTCCCCCGACAAGGCACTCCCGGGCGGCGGGCTCTTGATCAGCATTTCCGGACGGCCCGTGACGACGAACCAGGCGGGCAGGGCCGCCACACACAGCAGCGGCAGCAGATGGACGTCGGCGGCGAGGACCGCGGCCACGAACAGACTCAGCCAGCCCTGCCGCGTGGTGGCGAGCAGCACGCCGAGCACGGCCGCCGCGATCGCCACCGGCATCGGCACGGCTGTGACGAGGGCATGGGCGAACATGCCGAGGGCCACTCCGATGAACACGGCCGGGAAGATCCGCCCGCCCTGGAAGCCGCAGCAAGCGGCGACGACGAGCGCGGCGAGCTTCACGAGAGCGAGCAGCAGCAGATTGCCCGCGCTGTGGGCCCCGGGATCGGCCGTGAGTTCCCTCATCTGATCCAGGCCCTTGAAAAGGGTCAGTTGCCCGCCGAGCACGCCCAGCGCCCCGAGCACCAGGCCGCCGGCGGTCAGCATGAGAACCGGGTGTCCCAGCCGGTGGAAGCCACGGTGGACGTGGGGGAAGACGTACACGGCGGCGAGAGCGACGACGGCCGCGGCGGAGGCGATGACCATCGCGGACACCGCGTCGATCAGCCGCGGCCCGGGATACGGGGTCGAGTGCACGGTCAGCGCGGGCGTCGCGGTCAGCACGGTCGTCAGGGACCCCGCCCCGGCGGCGAACACGGGTGCGAAGAGCCGGTCCCACAAGGGGCGCGGATCGGGCCCGCCCGAGGCTTCGGAGAGGATGAGCGCGGCCGCGACCGGTGTCCCGAACAGCGCGCCGACGGTGCCGGCGACGGCGAGCGAGACCCAGGCGTTGCCGGGCGCGCGCGGCATGAACTTCATGCCCAGCGCGTAGGCGAGCGCGACGTTGATCGAGGTGATCGGGTTCTCGGGCCCCAGGCTCACCCCGCCCGCCAAGGTGACGACAGCGGCGAGCAGAACACCCGGCAGGATCCCCACCGGCAACGGCGGGTCGACCAGACCACGGGTGGCCGGGTCGGGACCGGTGTGGCCGGGGAACTTCCACACGATGAGGCCGGCGGCCAATCCGGCCGCCGTGAGCATCGCCAGCGTCCAGCCCGCCGAAGTGCCCGAGACGCCCAGCCCGTTGGGCAACGTGCCCCACAGCCAGTGCTCGAGCCGCTCGGCGACCCAGCTGATGCCGGACAGGACCAGGCTCGACCCGACGCCGATGAGCAGCGCCGGCAGGACGAGCGGGAGCAGGGCGCGGGCCTGCGGGGGAACGATGCGAGACGGGCGCGACCCGGCCGCGGAAGGGCTGTCGGCTGCTTCGCGCGTCATGCTGCCTCCCGCGACGGTGAACCGCCGCCCGGCCGCCCGCGGAGACTCTGTGGGCGGCCGGGCGCGGGGTCAGGACGCGGACGTACGGCCGCGATCGGTGCACAGCGCCCAGATGACGAACACGGCGATCGCGATGGACACCAGCGCCCAGACCGGGTGGTACGGCAGCCAGATGAACTGCAGGACGATGACCAGGGCGGCGATCCCCACACCGAGGCCCCGCGCCCAGGCGGCGCCCGAGAGGATGCCCCAGCCGACGACGGCGACCACGATGCCCAGAATCAGGTGGATCCATCCCCAGGTGGTGAGGTTGAACTTGAAGACGTAGCGGCCGATGCGCGTGTAGACGTCGTTCTCCACCAGGGCGGCGATCCCGGCGATGATGCCGAAGATGCCTTCCAGTAGCAGCAGCACTCCGGCAAATGTCGTCCCACCGGAGGCCCAGGCACTCTCGGCACCGCCGCGTGCGGGCCCTCCGGTGCTGCGGGTGGCGTTGCTCATGCTCATCCTCCGTGCTCTGCGGGCAAGGACTCCAGCCTTTGCCCGGCGGGGTGGGACGGCGAGCGGGTGAGGGCCAGTCGGGTGACATCGGGGGGTGCGTCCGCACGCGCTTCTGTACGAGCCGGACGTGCCGCGGGGCTGCTATCTCCGCACGCTCGGGAGATCGGTTCGCGCCCGATCCGGCGGCCGCTCCGGTTCCGGATGCCCTCGCTCCACAGCGCCCGCCTCGCGCTCCCAGGAGCGCGCATGTCTCCGGGCCGCCCCGGCGCTCGGGCATCCGGGCGGGCACGCGCCGGGCGCGCTCCACCCGGGACGCCTCACCGCGTCACATAGGCGGTGCGGCGCTGCGCGCCCGCGCCCGCGTCCGCACCCAGCGTCACCGCGCCCGCACCGCGCGCCCGCTCGAGGCGTCACCGCTTCGGAACCGCGCTGCCGTGCCGGCTCCCGTCCCAGCGTCACCGCGCCCGCCGCGCGCCCGGATCCGCCCCCATCGTCACCGCGCGCACCGCGCGCGCCCGCTCCAGGCGTCACCGCTTCGGTACCGCGCGTCCGGATCCGCCCCAGCGTCACCGCGCCCGCACCGCGCCCCCACCCGCATGAGGCGTCACCGCTCCCGTGCCCGCGCCCAGGGTCACCGCTCCCGCGCCGCGCTGGCGTGCCGGCTCCCGCCCCAGCGTCACCGCGCCCGCCGCGCGCCCGGATCCGCCCCAGCGTCACCGCGCCAGCACCGCGCGCCCGCTCCAGGCCTCACCGCTCCCGTGCCCGCACCCTCCAGCGTCACCGCTCCCGCGGCGGGGCCGTCGAGTTCCTCGCCATCAGTTCGGCCGCGATCGTCGCGATGCCGCCCGGAGGCGGAGCCTCGTTGCCCATGGCCAGCCTGCCCGCCCGGGCACCTGCCTCGAACAGCGGCAGGCGGACCGTGGTCAGCGACGGGACCGCGTCCACGGAGAAGGGCAGGTCGTCGAAGCCCGCGACGGAGATGTCCTCGGGGATCCGCAACCCCTGGTCGCGCAGCGCCGCGCACGCCCCCAGCGCGACCGTGTCGTTCGCGGCGACGATCGCCGTCAGCCCCGGCTCCCTGCGCAGCAGTTCGCAGGTGGCGTCGTATCCGGAGCGGCGGTCGTACGGGCCGTGGACGGTGAGGCGGTCCTGCTCCGCGGCGTCCCCGCCCAGTCCGGCAGCGTCCATCGCCGCCCGGTGGCCCTCGAGTCGGTGGCGGGTGGTGGTGCGTTCCACGGGGCCGGCGACGTAACCGATGCGGCGGTGGCCGAGCGCGATCAGGTGCTCGGTGAGCCGCCGCCCGCCGCCTCTGTTGTCGAAGGCGAGTGCGGCGACGACCGCGTCGCTGCCAGGCAGCGGCGGGCGCCCGCACAGGACGACCCGGGTCCCGGCGTCGGCGAGCTTCGCGCTCATGGCCTCGATGTGGGCCGGGTCCTCCAGAGCGCCGCCGGTGAGGATGACGGCCGCGGCGCGCTGCCGCTGGAGCAGGGTGAGGTAGGTCAGTTCTCGTTCGGGCGAGCCGCCGGTGTTGCAGACGACGGCGAGTTTCTCGCCGCCGGCCCGCCCGGTCCCCTCCTGGCCGCCGATCTCGGTCTGCGCCGCCCCCGCCACGATCCCGAAGAACGGGTCGGCGATGTCGTTGACGAGGATGCCGACGAGGTCGGACGTGGCGGCGGCGAGGGAGCTGGCCGGGCCGTTGAGTACGTAATCGAGCTCGTCCACCGCGCGCAGCACCCGCTCCCGCGTCGACGCGGCGACCGGGTAGTTGCCGTTCAACACGCGGGAGACGGTCGCCGGGGACACCCGGGCGCGCGCCGCCACATCCGCCAGGGTGACTGTCATCGCTTTCCTCCGCAGGAGATGGTCCGGCCCCCTTGTCCGGGCCGCTGTCGGCAGGCTAGCTTCATACCGCTTAGAAAGCGCTTGCTACGCTCAAATCTAGGTAACTCGGGGGACCGGGATGGATGACGGAGGAACGTCGTGACACGCAGGACAGTGCGGATCGCCATGAACGGCGTCACAGGACGGATGGGCTACCGCCAGCATCTGGTGCGCTCGATCCTCGCGATCCGCGAACAGGGCGGCCTCGATCTCGGGGGCGGCGAGGTGCTCTGGCCGGAGCCCGTGCTCGTCGGCCGGCGCGAACACGCGCTGCGCGAGCTCGCCGAGCAGCACGGCCTGACCGAGATCTCGACCGACCTCGACGCCGTGCTCGCCGACGACACCGTCGACATCTACTTCGACGCCCAGGTCACCTCCGCCCGCGTGGAGACCCTGAAGAAGGCCATCGCGGCGGGCAAGCACATCTACACCGAGAAGCCGACGGCCACCGACGCCGCGGGCGCCCTGGAGCTCGCCCGCCTCGCGCAGAGCAGGGGCATCAAGCACGGCGTCGTGCAGGACAAGACCTTCCTGCCGGGCCTGCTGAAGCTGAAGCGCCTGATCGACAGTGGATTCTTCGGGGAAATCCTATCCGTACGCGGTGAGTTCGGCTACTGGGTCTTCGAGGGGGACTGGCAGGAGGCGCAGCGCCCCAGCTGGAACTACCGCAGCGAGGACGGCGGCGGCATCGTCGTCGACATGTTCCCGCACTGGGAGTACGTGCTGCACGAGCTGTTCGGCCGCGTCACCTCCGTCAACGCCCATGTCGCCACGCACATCCCGCAGCGCTGGGACGAACAGGGCAAACCGTACGCCGCGACCGCGGACGACGCCGCGTACGGCATCTTCCAGCTGGAGGGCGGCGCGGTAGCCCAGATCAACTCCTCCTGGACGGTACGGGTCAACCGCGACGAGCTCGTCGAGTTCCAGGTCGACGGCACGCACGGCTCCGCGGTCGCCGGTCTGCGCAACTGCCGTGCCCAGCACCGCTCCGCAACCCCGAAACCGGTGTGGAACCCGGACCTGCCGGTCACCGAGTCGTTCCGCGACCAGTGGCAGGAGATCCCCGACAACGGCGACTTCGACAACGGCTTCAAGGCCCAGTGGGAGCTGTTCCTGCGCCATGTCGCCCTCGACGAGCCGTACCACTGGGACCTGCTCGCGGGCGCGCGCGGTGTCCAGCTCGCCGAGCTGGGCCTGCGCTCGTCGGCGGAGGGCCGGCGGCTGGACGTGCCGGAGCTGACGCTGTGACGATCCGACTCCCTCGGGCCGACGGCGCCCTGTCCGCGTACGAACCGCGCACCGAGCCCCTGCGGTTCGCCCACGGCACGCCGCTCACCTCCCGTACGGTCTTCTCCGCCGCCCATGTGGTGGCCGACCCGTACGCGGACACCGACCCCGACTCGCCGGCCGCTGTCGACTGGGACGCCACGCTGGCCTTCCGCCGCCACCTGTGGTCCCACGGCCTCGGCGTCGCGGAGGCCATGGACACGGCGCAGCGCGGCATGGGCCTCGACTGGGCCGGGGCAGCCGAACTGATCCGCCGATCCGCCGCCGAGGCGCGGTCGGTGGGCGGCACGATCGCCTGCGGAGTCGGCACCGATCAACTGACGGGCCCCGTTACCCTCGCCGAGGTGCGGGCCGCCTACGAGGAACAGCTCGCCCTCGTCGAATCCACCGGCGCGCAGGCCATCCTGATGGCCTCCCGCGCACTGGCCGCGGCGGCGGCCTCCGCGGACGACTACCTCGCGGTCTACGGACACCTGCTGCGCCAGGCCTCCGAGCCGGTGATCCTGCACTGGCTCGGGCCGATGTTCGACCCGGCGCTGGAGGGCTACTGGGGCAGCGCCGACCTCGACACCGCCACGGAAACCTTCCTGGAGGTCATCGCCGCCCACCCCGACAAGGTCGACGGCATCAAGGTCTCCCTGCTGGACGCGCGGCGGGAGGTGGAGCTGCGCCGGCGCCTGCCGCAGGGTGTGCGCTGCTACACGGGCGACGACTTCAACTACCCCGAACTGATCGCCGGCGAGGGGCCGACGGCGGGAGGACGCTTCAGCCACGCGCTGCTCGGCATCTTCGACCCGCTGGGGCCGCTGGCGGCGGAGGCCGTGCGGGTGCTGGATACCGGGGACGTGGACGGCTTCCGCAAGCTCCTCGACCCCACGGTCGACCTCTCCCGCCACCTCTTCCAGCGGCCCACGCGCTTCTACAAGACGGGCGTGGTGTTTTTGGCGTGGCTGGCCGGCCACCAGACCCACTTCTCCATGGTCGGCGGCCTGCAGTCCGCGCGCTCCCTGCCCCACCTCGCGCGAGCGTACGAACTGGCCGACGGGCTCGGCCTGTTCCCGGACCCGGCGCAGGCCGAGTCCCGCATGAAGTCCCTGATGACGGTGTACGGAGTCCCGCAGTGAACGCTCATCCGCGCTTCAGTATCAACCAGATGACGGTGAAGCAGCTGGCGCTGCCCGAGCTCGTCGAGGCCTGCGCCCGCCTGGGCGTTCCGGCCGTCGGCCTGTGGCGCGAACCGGTCGCGGCGTACGGTCTGGAGGCGACGGCGAAGCTGGTACGCGACGCGGGCCTGACGGTCACATCCCTGTGCCGCGGCGGCTTCTTCACGACCGCAGACTCCCTGGACGACAACCGCGCGGCGATCGACGAGGCGGCCGCCCTGGGCACGGACGCCCTGGTCCTGGTCTCGGGCGGCCTCCCGCCGGGCAGCCGCGACCTGGTCGCGGCGCGCGAACGGATCGCGGACGCGCTCGCGGTGCTGGCCCCCTACGCGGGGGAACGCGGCGTCCGCCTGGCGATCGAGCCGCTCCATCCGATGTACGCGTCGGACCGCTGCATCGTCTCGACCCTGTCCCAGGCCATGGACCTCGCGGAACGGTTCCCGGCGTCCCAGGTGGGCGTGGTGGTGGACACGTACCACATCTGGTGGGACGACCGGGCCCCCGCCGAGGTGGCCCGCGCGGGCGCACAGGGCCGCATCCACTCCTTCCAGCTCGCGGACTGGGTCACGCCGTTGCCGGCGGGCGTCCTCACCGGCCGCGGCCAACTCGGCGACGGCGCGGTCGACATGCGCGAGTGGCGGGAGCGGGTGGAGGCGACGGGCTGGACGGGCTACATCGAGGTGGAGCTGTTCAACGACGGGCTGTGGGCGCGGGACGGCGTGGAGGTGCTGGCGGAGACGGCGGAGAGGTTCGCGGGGGAGGTGTTCTGAGGACGGCCACCGCTTGTCGGCTCTTCATGAGCCGACACATTGGCTGTCGACGAATGCGATACGCCCGCGGCTCCGTCTTGCTCCCGCCCTGCAGGCCATCCCACGCTGACGGCTGTGGACCAGGCAGCGAAGTTGCCTGAGGGCGGGAACCCCGCGAGTGGTCACGCCAAAGCCCTTTCAGTCAGGGCCTGCAGGACACCGGGTGGTCGCGGCCATCGAATCACGTCCCAAGGAGCGATGACTCCAGCAGTTGTGCACAGTTCCTGAAGTTCCGCTTGATTTCGTCGGGAGAGCTGGACGAGGGCACCAGAACTTGAGGCAGGAACGTGACACGCCACATCCGAAAGATGTCGAGCGCCGCCCGCTCGGGATCCATCCCTACCAAAGACGCGGCAAGTCCCACAACTCGGATAATGAGGTCCGGTACTGCCTCGGCGTTGTGCGCTCTTTGCGATGCCGTTCCCACCAATGCTTGCATGAGGTTGACCAATTGAAGATCGGAGCCGAATCGCACCATCCTCTGCACGGAGGCGGGTTCATCGATTCGGGGTGAGAACTCTTCGATGCAAGCAGACCACAGGAGCAGAGACGGCGCTCGGATTTCATGCTCGCGATGCCACCCGAGCTCATCGACGATCGCCATCGTCTCGACGTGGAAAACGCCGATCTCTCGAACGCCGGTCAGGATGTGACCCAGTACCTCACGATGGCGATCGACGAAGTCGCCCACGGAGACATCACGCAGGGGCCGTTGGCCCGCCTCGGCGGCAGCCCCCATCTCGACGATCCCCCCCAGGGGGCCAAAGATTTCCCTCGCGAGCGACGTTTCAGATGGCACAGACGATTTTCCTGCCATTTCTTCCTCCGGACATCTAGAAGAGATTCTTGAAGTGCTGGACTATCGCCCTCCCCTGCGGGAGTCGGTCCCCGTGCTGCGGGACGAGTGGACGGC
Organism: Streptomyces sp. NPDC006283; assembly: GCF_040613325.1. NCBI lineage: Bacteria > Bacillati > Actinomycetota > Actinomycetes > Kitasatosporales > Streptomycetaceae > Streptomyces > Streptomyces sp. NPDC006283. The sequence continues at coordinate 14,341 of NZ_JBEXRZ010000058.1, forward strand.
GGCAGGCCGCGACCCGAAGTCCCTGGAGGTAGTCCCGTACGCGGTCCTCCCGTCCCCGGGCAAGCTGGCGCACTACGCGGAACAGTGGGTGACGAAGGTGGTGCTGCAACTGCCGCCGTGGGGTGACCTGGAGGTGCTGCGGGAGCTGGACGAGTACGCACAGTATTTGTAGGCACGTGCGTGCGGCTTCGGCTGTCGCGAGGCTCTGCTCACACCGGAACGGTCATGAGCACTTCACCGGATGCCCAGGTCGCCGACTTCGGTGCCCTGCTGGCGAACGTCTTCCCCTGGATGCGCCATCTCTCGGGCGAGGAAGCACGGAAACTCGTCAGCGATCTCCTCTAAGCCGCACAGGATGGGGGCCCTGAGTCGCACCGGACACTCGACCGAGTCCTCACGGAGTGGCGCGCGACGGGCAGCGATCCTGGCCGACCCTGTCCTGACGGCGCAGTTGATGCGCCCCCTGCCGGCCGATTCGGCGCGTGCGAAACTGCGGAACCACTCCGGGTGCCGAGTCCGCGCCTTCGACTGAGCCTCGCGTACGTCATTGATGGCCGCCTTGAGCACGCCACCCGCGCTCACCAGGCCGTCCACGCGCTCAAGGAAGTCGGGTTGCCGAGTCCTGCCCCCGCGCCCGATCGCGGAGATCAGGTCTTCCCCGCAGTGCGCAGCGATGCCGAGATCCTTCTGGCTCGGCCTGGCCCGTTCCCGCAGCACCTTGATCTGCTTGCCGAGCGCGCGGAACAGATGCGTGGTCCCGTCCACCTCGGCCGGCCGCTCCGGCCGCTCGTCGCGTTCCGCGTCCGTCATGCCCCGACCTGCCTCTCGCTCCGCCCGCTCGGTCACGCCCGACGACCCGCACACAGCGGCACGCGTACTCGCACAACTACGGTCCGTCGACCGGCAACCCCTGGTCAGGGTAGGCGGAGCCGGACACGCTCGGTGACGCGAATACGGAAACGACCACCTGCAAGGCTGAGTTCGCCCAGCGCTTCACCGCCACCCGTCGCGGTGCCCGCCTCGCCCGCCATCTGGCGGTTCACCAACTCGACGCCTGGGGCGCCGGCTACGGCACCGACATGTCCGAGACGGTGGCCTACATCGTCGCGGAACTGGTGACGAACGCGGTGACCCACGGCCGCGAACCGGGCCGGGACTTCGAGCTGCGCCTGCTGCTGTCGGACTCCGGCGCCCTGCGCATCGAAGTCTCCGACACCCGCAGCGAACCACTCCCGACTACCCCACCCGAGCCGGCGCCGGACGCAGAGACGGGCCGCGGGCTTCTCCTGGTGCAGGCCTTGGCAGACGCGGATGGCGTGACACCTCGGCCGGTCGGCAAGACGGTCTGGGCCGCGCTGCACCTTCGGACCAATGACGGCCAGGGTGAGGCCAACCCTCCGGGGTTCCAGTGATGCTTGTCCTCACCAACTTGGCTGGGCCCTTCAATCACTCCTTCGGCGTGCGCCGCGTCAGCGGGTGAATGTTTGCGGAAGTCTTCCCTCCTCCCACAGCTCATCCAAGCGATTCAAGAAGGACTCAAAGTTTCTCTCGAGCGTCCGTCGTTGATCGCGGGAGAGATGCCCCAGAGGGTCGTTGAATTCAAGGTTGTCCAGATCGGGACCAGTCCACCCCTTGAACCTTCTGCAGGAAGCGCACCACGCGTAAGAGATCCGCGAAGGCCTCCGGTCGTTATGGCGGTAAACATAAATTCGCACTGAACATGCTCCGCATGCCGGGCAGGTCCGCTCTCTAGGATCTTCTGTGAAGCGCCTTCCTGTAGTAAGTTCCTGCACTTGTTCGCTGGTGAATTCTTGCAACTTATTGACCTCTCCGCCGCATGAACTGATCGAGCATTTGCTGTCCGTAGTCCTCTGCCGCCTGCTCTGATCCACCCCAGGGGTTATTTGAATTCCGGGTCAACTCGAAGTGTTTATGGTGAAATATTTCGTGATTAATTGTAGCTACAGCTTCATCCAAGCTACGCAGTCCGATATCCGAAACTTCGATCAATGGCAGGCCCCTGGGGCCCTTCATGGGGAAGCCGTCCATTGTGTGGGGACTATTTCCGAACGCTATCCCGTCCGGAGTTCGGATTTCCGGCACATGGACAATGTCGTAGTTGGAGACAGACATTCCGGCGCGGCCTAGTTCCATCTTCACGTTGCTGATGCTCACCGCCGGGCCGTGGTGCCCGCCTGGGTGGCTCTGAGACTCTCCACGATAGTTGTTCTGAACGCCTGGCGGGCAATCGGGGGCGAGACCCAGCGTGTCAGTGAGCAAGACTGGGTTGTGCACATAGGTGGAGGGGTTGGGTGCAGGGGAGACTCCAAGCGGGTCGGATGTGAGGTAGCGACCGGACTCAGAGTTGTAGTGACGGAAGTAGTTGTAGTGAAGACTCGTCTCCGCGTCGAAGTACTGGCCGGGGAACCGGAGCGGGGTGTACGTCCCGCTGTGTGATGACCAAGCCGTCGTGCCCCATAGTGTGCTGCGTGTTCGCCAGGCCAACCCGCCTGACTCATCGACCAATTCGTTCGGAGTGCCGATTAGGTCAGTGACGATGGCGAAGAAGCGTTCGTTGATTTCTTCTCGAGACTCGCCATGCCCGAGGAGGCGTTCCGTCTGCGTGAGTGGACGTAGCCCATGATGGTCCCAGGTAAGTGTCACAAGGTGGGGCAGCGTTTCCCTCTCGGTTGTCTCTTCGCAGAGGGTGGTGCCATCCCAGGTGAATATGGTCTGTTCGAGGGCGGAGGTGCCATCGGCGGCGAGGCGTTGTTTCGCGGTTCGGCGGCCGAGGGCGTCGTATTCGTATCGCCAGACCGTTCCATCCGGTGTCGTGACGGAGCGCATGCGGTCTTCGGCGTCCCACTCGTAGCGCCAAGTGTCGGGTTTGCGGGAAAGGCGGGTTTTCTGGCGGAGGGTGATGCGACCGAGGGCGTCGTGTTCGTAGCGGATGGTGCCGGCACGGGTGATGGTGGTGCCGGTGTACTCGCGGGTGCCCACGGCTTCTTGGCCGGGGTGGGTTGCGGGCCAGGACGCTTCGGTTTGATTGCCGGCCTCGTCGTAGGCGTAGCGCTCGGTCCAGTTTGTGGCGTGGACGGCGGTGACGCGTCCGGCGGGGTCGAGGTCGAAGGTGCGGGTGCCGGTGAGTTGGTCGGTGAGGGTGATGAGGTTGCCGTCGGCGCGGTAGGTGTAGTCGCGGCGCTGGATGCTGCGGTCTGCGGCGGTGACGTGTTGGCTGGTGAGGCGGCCGAGTGGGTCGTACTGGTTGGTGAAGGAGATGATGTCGCCGATGCGGCGGGCGATCTCGTGTCCGGCCGCGTCGTGCTCGAAGGAGATGGTGCGGCCCGAGGTGGTGAGGGAGGTGCGGCGTCCCGCGGCGTCGTAGGTCCAGGAACTGACCGCGCCGGTGGGTGTGGTACGTCCGGTGCGGCGGCCTAGGGTGTCGTACGTGTACGACATGGTGCGGCCGTTGACGGTCTCGGAGACGAGACGGCCGTACCGGTCGCGGAGATACGTGATGGTGGCGTCCGCGTTGACGGCTTCGGCGAGTTGGTCGGAGAAGTCGTAGGCGAAGGTTGTGATCGCTCCGGCCGCGTCCTTGCGGGTGATGCGGTCGAGTCCGTCGCGCTCGTAGTGGATGGTCTGGCCGAGAGCGTCGGTGCGGGCGACGAGTCGGCCTGCCGCGTCCCGTCGTAGGCGAGCGTGCGGTTGTCGAAGTCGGTCTCGGACATGAGGTGTCCGGCCGGGTCGTACGCGTAGTTCCAGGTCAGACCCTGTGGGTTGAGGACCTGGGTGAGGCGCAGCTCATGGTCGTGGGTGAATTCGTAGCGCACGCCGTCGGGGCCGGTGCGGGCGCTGAGCAGGTCGAAGTGGGTGTACTCGAAGCGGGACACCTGGCCGAGAGCGTCGGTGTGGGCGACGCAGTTGCCTTCGCCGTCATACGTCCAGGACTGCTGTGTGCCGTCGGCCTCGGTACGGCGGGCGAGCTTGCCCTCCGGCGTCCATTCGAGCCTGGTCGTTGCCCCGAGAGGGTCGACGAGGGTGACGGGGCGGCCGAACGGGTCGCGTTCGATGCGTGTCACCGCGCCGAGAGGATCGGTGATCTCGACGGGAAGGCCGACGGCATTGCTGCGGATACGGCTGGTGTTTCCGAGCGCGTCGGTGACCGATCCCCGCCGCGATCGCCGCCAACGCCACCGGCGGCGCCGCCAGATCAGCCTTCTCCCCGCTCACCGCATCCCCCCGAGATCAACCGCCACCTCATCCGGCACCACACCCACAACCGGCGGAAACAACATGCCCTCCACGCTGCCCGCATCCAGCGCAACCCCCGCCGGGCCAGGCAGCATCGGCACCATCACATCCAACAAACGCGCACCCAACACGGTGCGGTAGGTCCACTCACGCCCCGCATCCCCCTGCGCGTGCGCGAACCGGGCCAACGCCTCCTCGTCCGAGAACGCACAGATCCACCGCACCCCGTTGAAATCCGCCGTCCACAGACTCCCGTGCGCATCCAACGGCACCAACACCGCCGCACGCCGAAATTCCCCCAGCAACACCGCAAACCGACGCCGCGCCACCGCGACCTCATCCACCGGCGCGCCACCGGAAGCAGCAGCAGGCACGGAAGGCACCGGCTCTGCCGGAGGCGCCTCCGCCGCCGGCCAATCGGCCAACTCCGCAAGCCGCGAGAGGCGCTCAGGCCTCGATATCCCATCCCCGTTGTCACTCACCCGGAGATGCTTTCACGGGCGACTTCTCAGCAGTAACGAACAAAGTGGCCAACCGGCCACGGAGCGTGTGCCACGCGCACTCCAGGCGCGACCTCAGCCGGAGAGCTCGCCACCATTGAGAGCGGAGACGAACGACGACCACCCCTCCGCCGAGAAGAGCAGCGCCGGACCGTTCGCGGCCTTGCTGTCCCGGACCGGCACGCCGGCGTGGCCGCGGGCGATCTCGAGGCACTCGCCCTGGCCGCCGCCGCTGTAGCTGGACTTGTACCAGCCGGTGAGGGTCGACGAGTCGATGACGGTGCGTTCACTGCTGGCCATGTTCGTGTTCCTCCGCGGCGGCTCTCACGAGAGCCAGTGACTCCTGCTGCGACAGCGCGTCGCTCAGCGCAAGAGCGTAGGCCGTCTGACAACCGTTCACCAGGGCCGGCTCGTCCATCAGGCGCCCGCTGAACAGCCCTTCGACATACGCCACCGGAGCCGAGTCCTCGAAGCTCATGAGGGTGAGCAGGCTCTCCATGAGCGCGTGTGCGCCTGCTCCGAACGGGAGTACGTGCAACCGCAGTCGTCCCTCCTCGGCCATGTCCGCGACCTTGCGGAGCTGTTCGGCCATGACTTGAGGGCCGCCCACTCGCCGTCGGAGTACCGCTTCGTCCAGCAGCGTCCACATGACAGGGTGCAACGGCCCGTCGAGGACTCGGGAACGCTCTGTTCGAATGACAACGTCCCTGTCAAGTTCCTCCGGCCGGTGGTTGGGCCGGTACGCGCGGAACAGCGCACGGGCGTAGCCCTCCGTCTGCAGCAGGCCGGGCACCAGCGACAGGGGCGAACTGCTGGATGAGCTTCGCCTGTTGTTCCAGCTCGGCCACCGCTGCGAAATGGTCGGCGTACTTCGTCTCCAGGTCCTCCAGCCAGCGGGCGAAGAACCCGTCCGTGCCGAGCGCCCGGTCGATCCGCTGCGCGTCGTCCGGATTGGGCAGCCGCCTGCCTGCCTCGAAGTGGCTGATGAGGGTCGGAGAGCACACGACCTGCTCACCGAGCGCCTCTTGGGTCAGCTCTGCCGCCATCCGCCGGAGCCGCAGCTCCTCCCCGTACTTCTCGCGCGGCGTACGCGGTACTCGCGGCTTTCGGTTGCTGTCCATGCGATCGACTCCCCAAGCTGACGGGCGTGCTGTCAAGCCTCCGGTACTGGCAGCCTAGCCAGTCATGACTTCAGTCTGTGAGGAGTTCGCCACACAGTGCACTTGCGGGTGCTGTGTGTCTCTCCTGGACGGAAGCAGGCCGACATGACGCGTGTGCTCGGATACCTCCTCGGACCGCTGGTTCGGTTCCTCAGCCCCAAGGCCGGACGGAGCCGGCGGCCTCCGGGACCGCCGGCGGCAGGCCACCTCCCCTACTCGTGTGCCTACGTCGGTGGGCCGACCGCGTACCGCACCGGTGAACGGCCTCCGCGAGGCGAGGACAGCCCGCTCGTACGGCCCTACCTTGTGGCGCACGAGGAGCGGCAGAAGCGGCAGCGGCGGCGGGTACTGCTGCTCGCCGTACGAGGAGTGGATGTGGCATGAGCGGCGAGAAGTGTGCGGGGCATGCGGCGGCCCGGCTGCTGCCGTGGACGGCCGAGCAGGGCAAGCCGTGCTACGTCGTCGGCGACGGCACCGGCTATGTGTCGCGGCTTGCGGACGACATCGAGAGCATCCAGCTCGGCATGGCGGGCGACCTGCTCGGGCACGCTGGGGAGCTGCTGGCGGACCGTCGGGTGACCGGCGCCGAACTGCGCTACCTGGCCTGCCGGTTGAGCGAGTCGTTGCGGGACGTGATGCGTGTCGCCGAGAGCCGTGGGGCGCGCTTGGAGGCGGTGGTGGCCGGCGCGGGTGGACGGCAGGGCCGGGGCTGAGCCGCCGTGGCCGAAAGCGGCTCGGGAACATGGCCGGAACTACTCCCCGCAACCGTGCAACCATCTCTGCGTCACCGGAGTCGTATGTGTCGTCAGGGCTGCGGGGGAAGCGCATCTGGGGGGATCGCGCGGGGCCTTGACGGTGGGGGAGCGTAAGGGGCCCGGTCGTCGACCGGGCCCCCTCTTCGTGCCGAGGGGGCGTTCCGAGTTGTCCACAGGCGCTGCACCGCTGTCGGACCTCAGCGATAACGTCGGGTCATGTCCAATCCGGTCACGTTCACCCCGGCCGTCCTCGAAGGCGTCCTCGAGCGGATCACGTATGCCAACGAGGAGAACGGCTACACGGTCGCCCGCGTCGACACCGGGCGCGGCGGCGGTGATCTGCTCACCGTCGTCGGGTCGCTGCTCGGTGCGCAGGTCGGCGAGTCGCTGCGGATGGAGGGCCGTTGGGGCTCCCATCCGCAGTACGGCAAGCAGTTCACCGTGGAGAACTACACCACCGTCCTGCCGGCCACGATCCAGGGGATACGCCGCTATCTCGGTTCGGGGCTGATCAAGGGGATCGGGCCGAAGATCGCAGAGCGGATCGTCGACCACTTCGGCACAGACACCCTCGACGTCATCGAGCAGGAGCCGAAGAGGCTCATCGAGGTGCCGGGGCTCGGGCCGAAGCGGACGAAGCTGATCGGCGCTGCCTGGGAGGAGCAGAAGGCCATCAAGGAGGTCATGGTCTTCCTCCAGGGCGTGGGTGTGTCGACCTCCATCGCGGTGCGCATCTACAAGAAGTACGAGGACGCCTCGATCTCGGTCGTGAAGAACCAGCCGTACCGTCTGGCGGCCGACGTGTGGGGCATCGGCTTTCTGACCGCCGACCGGATCGCCCAGGCGGTCGGGATACCGCACGACAGCCCCGAGCGGGTCAAGGCCGGTCTGCAGTACGCCCTTTCCCAGTCGACCGACCAGGGGCACTGCTTCCTGCCGCAGGAGCAACTGATCTCGGACGCGGTGAAGCTGCTCGCGGTGGACACCGGCCTGGTCATCGACTGCCTCGCCGAGCTCGCGGCCGACGAGGAGGGTGTCGTACGGGAACAGGTGCCCGGACCGGAGGGGGGAGAGCCGGTGACGGCGGTGTACCTGGTGCCGTTCCACCGTGCGGAGCTGTCCCTCGCCGGGCAGGTGCGGCGGCTGCTGGGGGCGGAGGACGACAGGATGCCGGCGTTCGGAGAGGTGGCGTGGGACAAGGCGCTGGCGTGGCTCGCGGACCGTACGGGCGCACAGCTTGCGCCCGAACAGGAGGCGGCGGTCAAGCTGGCGCTGACCAGCAAGGTCGCGGTGCTCACGGGCGGGCCGGGCTGCGGCAAGTCGTTCACCGTCCGGTCGATCGTGGAACTGGCCCGCGCCAAGAAGGCCAAGGTCGTGCTCGCCGCCCCCACGGGCCGTGCGGCCAAGCGTCTCGCCGAGCTCACCGGGGCCGAGGCGTCCACGGTGCACCGGCTGCTGGAGCTCAAGCCGGGCGGGGACGCGGCCTACGACCGGGACCGGCCGCTTGACGCGGATCTGGTCGTCGTCGACGAGGCGTCGATGCTCGACCTGCTGCTCGCCAACAAGCTGGTCAAGGCCGTGGCGCCCGGCGCGCATCTGCTACTGGTCGGTGACGTCGACCAGCTGCCGAGCGTCGGCGCCGGCGAGGTGCTGCGCGACCTGCTGGCGGACGGTGGTCCGGTGCCGAGCGTGCGGTTGACGCGGATCTTCCGGCAGGCGCAGCAGTCCGGCGTCGTCACCAACGCGCATCGGATCAACTCCGGTTTGCAGCCCATCACTTCGGGTCTCGCCGACTTCTTCCTCTTCGTCGAGGAGGAGACGGAGGACGCGGGCCGGCTGGCCGTGGACGTGGCGGCCCGGCGTATCCCGGCGAAGTTCGGCCTGGACCCGAGACGCGATGTCCAGGTGCTGGCGCCGATGCACCGGGGCCCGGCCGGTGCGGGGACGCTCAACGGGCTGCTTCAGCAGGCGATCACCCCGGCTCGCCCCGAGCTCCCGGAGAAGCGCTTCGGCGGACGGGTTTTCCGTGTCGGCGACAAAGTGACTCAGATCAGAAACAATTATGACAAGGGGCGTAACGGGGTCTTCAACGGCACCGTCGGCGTCGTCACGTCGCTCCAGGTGGAGGACCAGCGGCTGACCGTGCTGACCGACGAGGACGAGGAGGTCGCCTACGACTTCGACGAGCTGGACGAGCTGGCCCACGCCTACGCGGTGACGATCCACCGTTCGCAGGGCAGCGAGTATCCGGCGGTGGTGATCCCCGTCACCACCGGGGCGTGGATGATGCTTCAGCGCAATCTGCTCTACACGGCCGTCACCAGGGCGAAGCGGCTCGTCGTACTGGTCGGCTCCCGCAAGGCGATAGGGCAGGCCGTGCGGACCGTTTCCGCAGGCAGGCGCTGCACGGCGCTCGCCCATCGGCTGGGCGCGTGAGCCCGTCGCCCGGAAGGGGCCGGTGGGCGGATGGTTCGGGCCTGCAGGGGTGGGAAACACCACCCCTACCCCGTCCCGGCTTCCAGAACCAGGGCGAAGGGGGCAAGATGAGCAGGTTGGCGGCACTGAGTGCCGCCGATAGGCCCAATGGTCGACCCCGAGTGCACTCTGCTGAGCCAAATGGGGGATGGTAGAGACAGTCAGGGCACCTCGAAGAAGAGGCACTACGTCGGTGAGGGATGACGTGAGCGACAACTCTGTAGTACTGCGGTACGCGGACGGTGAATACACCTACCCGGTGGTCGAGAGCACCGTCGGCGACAAGGGCTTCGACATCGGGAAGCTCCGAGCCCAGACCGGTCTGGTGACCCTGGACAGTGGATACGGCAACACCGCCGCCTACAAATCCGCGATCACCTACCTCGACGGCGAGCAGGGCATTCTGCGCTACCGCGGCTACCCGATCGAGCAGCTGGCCGAGCGCTCCACCTTCCTCGAGGTGGGATACCTGCTGATCAACGGCGAGCTACCCACGGTCGACGAGCTTGCGGGCTTCAAGGACGAGATCACCCAGCACACGCTGCTGCACGAGGACGTCAAGCGGTTCTTCGGCGGCTTCCCGCGTGACGCGCACCCGATGGCCATGCTGTCGTCCGTGGTCAGCGCGCTGTCCACGTTCTACCAGGACAGCCACAACCCGTTCGACGAGAAGCAGCGCCACCTCTCCACGGTCCGGCTGCTTGCCAAGCTGCCGACGATCGCGGCCTACGCGTACAAGAAGTCGATCGGCCACCCGTTCGTCTACCCGCGCAACGACCTCGGTTACGTGGAGAACTTCCTGCGCATGACCTTCTCGGTCCCGGCGCAGGAGTACGAGCTCGACCCGGTCGTGGTCTCGGCGCTGGACAAGCTGCTGATCCTGCACGCGGACCACGAGCAGAACTGTTCGACCTCCACCGTGCGTCTGGTCGGTTCCTCGCAGGCGAACATGTTCGCCTCGATCTCGGCCGGCATCAGCGCCCTGTGGGGCCCGCTGCACGGCGGCGCCAACCAGTCGGTCCTGGAGATGCTCGAGGGCATCCAGGCCAACGGCGGCGATGTCGACTCCTTCATCCGCAAGGTGAAGAACAAGGAGGACGGCGTCCGCCTGATGGGCTTCGGCCACCGGGTCTACAAGAGCTTCGACCCGCGCGCCAAGATCATCAAGGCCGCTGCGCACGACGTCCTCTCCGCGCTCGGCAAGTCCGACGAGCTGCTGGACATCGCGCTGAAGCTCGAGGAGCACGCGCTCTCCGACGAGTACTTCGTCTCGCGCAACCTCTACCCGAACGTGGACTTCTACACGGGTCTGATCTACCGCGCGATGGGCTTCCCGACCGAGATGTTCACCGTGCTCTTCGCGCTCGGCCGGCTGCCCGGCTGGATCGCCCAGTGGCACGAGATGATCAAGGAGCCCGGTTCCCGCATCGGCCGCCCGCGCCAGATCTACACGGGCGAGGTCCTGCGCGACTTCGTTCCGGTCGAGGCCCGCTGAGCTCTCGCACCGTCCGGGCCGGGGCCGAGCGGCCCCGGGTCCCCGAACAGCGGAAAGCGCCCCGCTGCCGATCCCCCCACGGGTCGGCGGGCGGGGCGCTTCCATTTCCCCGACAGCGGATTCCCCCCACGGGATCCGGCCGGGCATCTGTAGGGTGCAGAAGCACCTCACGCGGTGCCGGGGTACGTACGCACGGGAGGGCCGCTCAAAGCTCCCCGGGCACGTGCCCCGGCCAAACGCTTGCCTGGGACGTCCCCCAAGACATCCCATGAACGTCCCCCAAGACGTTCTCGGCATCGACCACTTAGACTCGCGACGAGCCTGAATGGTTACCCCTAAATATCTGTGATCTAGGTCTCCTTGTGAAGGTCTTGTGACCTGTTTGTAGTCACGAGAAGGAGCGCAGCCGCAGGCTGTTGAACACCACAAACACGGACGAAAAGGCCATCGCGAATCCGGCGATCATGGGGTTGAGCAGGCCTGATGCCGCCAGAGGCAGTGCGGCGACGTTGTAGCCAAAGGCCCAGTAAAGATTGCCTTTGATCGTGGCCAGTGTCCGCCTTGCGAGACGGATCGCGTCCCCCGCCACCCGCAGATCACCTCTCACCAGGGTGAGGTCTCCCGCCTCGATCGCCGCGTCCGTGCCCGTCCCCATCGCCAGGCCCAGGTCCGCGGTGGCCAGCGCGGCCGCGTCGTTCACGCCGTCGCCGACCATCGCGACCGTGCGGCCCTCGGCGCGAAGCCGTTCGACGACCTTCACCTTCTCCTCGGGCATGACCTCGGCGTACACCTCGTCCACACCGATCTCCGCGGCGACCGTTTCGGCCACCGCCCTGCTGTCGCCGGTCAGCAGCACGGGAGCAAGCCCCAGTGCCCGCAGCTCCCGTACGGCCTCAGCGCTCGTCTCCTTGACCGCGTCGGCGACGGTCAGGACGCCGAGGGCCTTGCCGTCCCGTGCCGCGTACACGGCCGTGCAGCCGCTCGCGCGGGCCGCGGTCTCCACGAGTGCGTCGGGCAGCTCGACGCCCGCGCTCTGAAGGAGCCGCGCGCGCCCCACCAGTACCTGCTGTCCCTCGACGACACCCCGCGCACCGAGGCCGGGAATGTTCACGAACTCCTCGACGGCAGGCAGCGGGCCTTCCGTGCGGGCCGCCGCGCCGTCGGCGATCGCGCGAGCGACGGGGTGCTCCGAGGCGTGCTCCAGTGCGCCCGCGAAACGCAGCAGTTCCTGCGCGTCTGCGGTTTCGTCCGGGTGCACGCCCTGAAGGGCCATCCGGCCCGTGGTGACCGTTCCCGTCTTGTCCAGGACGACGGTGTCCACCCGTTGTGTGGACTCCAGAACCTCCGGCCCCTTGATCAGGATGCCGAGCTGCGCTCCCCGCCCCGTGCCGACCATCAGCGCGGTCGGAGTGGCCAGACCGAGCGCGCACGGGCAGGCGATGATCAGTACGGCGACGGCGGCGGTGAAGGCGGCGGCCGTGTCACCGGTCAGCGCCAGCCACACGCCGAGCGTCCCCGCGGCGATCAGCAGCACAACGGGAACAAAGACGGCGGAGATCCGGTCGGCCAGCCGCTGGATCTGCGCCTTGCCGCTCTGGGCGTCCTCCACCAGCTTCGCCATCCGGGCCAGCCGGGTGTCCGCGCCGACCCGTGTGGCCTCGACGACGAGGCGGCCGGCGGTGTTCAGGGTGGCGCCGGTGACGGTGGCGCCCGGGGCCACGTCCACCGGAACGGACTCACCGGTGAGCATCGAGGCGTCGACGGCGGAGGTACCTTCGACGACGCTGCCGTCGGTGGCGATCTTCTCCCCGGGCCGTACGACGAAGCGGTCGCCGACGGCGAGGCGGTCGACCGGGACGCGCACCTCGGAGCCGCCCCGCAGGACCGCGACGTCCTTCGCTCCCAGGTCCATGAGCGCCCTCAGGGCCGCGCCGGCACGCCGCTTGGAGCGTGCCTCGAGCCAGCGGCCGAGCAGGAGGAACGTGGTCACGCCCGCGGCGACCTCGAGATAGATCGCCGACGAGCCGTCTGAGCGGCTGACGGTGAGGTCGAAGCCGTGACGCATGTCCGGCATGCCCGCGCTGCCGAAGAACAGCGTCCACAGGGACCAGCCGAAGGCGGCCAGGGTGCCGGTGGACACCAGCGTGTCCATCGTCGCCGCGCCGTGCCGCAGATTGGTCCAGGCGGCACGGTGGAAGGGCAGGGCTCCCCAGACGACGACCGGGGCGGCGAGTGTCAGCGAGAGCCACTGCCAGTTGTCGAACTGCAGCGACCCGATCATCGACATGAGGACGACCGGGGCAGACAGCAGCGCGGAGACGACGAGCCGCTGCCGCAGGGCACCGCCGTCCGGCTCGGTGTCCGCGGGCGCTTCGGGGAGGGCGGCCGGGGCGGTGGCGGGCGGTGGCGGCTCCTCGGCCGTGTAGCCGGTCTTCACCACCGTCGCGATCAGGTCGGCGACCTCCGTCCCCGCGGGACAGGAGATGCGCGCCTTCTCGGTCGCGTAGTTGACCGTGGCGCTGACGCCGTCCATGCGGTTCAGCTTCTTCTCGACGCGGGCGGCGCAGGAAGCGCAGGTCATCCCGCCGATGGTGAGCTCTACCTCGGATGTTTCCACGTTCGGGACTCCATGCAGCTGGGCCGGGGCCGTACCCCCCCAGTATCCGGCGGTGGGGTACGGCCACGGCCCAGGGGCCCGGGCCGGGTGGTTCCGGGCGGGCGGCGCGGGGTGCTCAGGCCGTGCCGACCAGCTCGTAGCCGGCCTCGTCGACGGCCTCGCGTACCGCGGCCTCGTCCAGCGGGGCCTGCGAGACCACGGTGACCCGGCCCGTCGCTGCGACGGCCGTCACGGCGGTGACGCCGGGAAGCTCGGAGATCTCGCTGCTCACCGCGCCCTCGCAGTGGCCGCAGGTCATGCCGCTGACCTGGTAGACGGCGGTGACGCCACCGGTCTGGGCATCCGCGGCCGCGTCGTGGCAGGAGCCGGTGGACGAGCAGCACGAGGCGCTTGCCCCGGTGGCCTCGATCTCGATGCCGGTCTTCGTCTCGGCGGTCATGGCGTTCTCCTCTTCGGGGCTTCGACGCGTACGCGGTCGATCGGGCATGGTGCGCCAGGGGCAGTGGCGGCTGCCGTGGCCTCCTGTCGTGAAAGATACTATACCCCTAGGGGGTACCTTCCACGGCTTTCGCCTCGCCGAGGAGCGGCGATGCGAGGTCCGCCGCGATCAGGGCCGCGCCGTGGGAGTCGCGCCACTGGTGCCGGGGGAGACACCGGCCTCGCGGGCGATGGCGTTGGTGCCGGCCGCCGTGTAGTCGGCCGTTCAGAAGACGCCGCCCGCGGAGTCGAGCAGCTGCTGCGGGTCGACGGCCCCGTTCCTCGGGAAGCTCGGCGTACTTCACGGTGCTGCCCGAAAGGAGTGCCTCGGCCCGTGGCGGGCTTCGTAAGAGCAGTGAGAGTGCCTGAGCCGGCGGGCGGCTGTGTTCGCCTAGGGGTCGTGCGGGCATCCCCGCAGAGCGCTTGACCTTACCCTCAAGGGCAAGGTTTAGCGTTCTTCGAGGTGAGAGGCATGCGGATCGGTGAGCTGGCCCGGCGAGCGGGTGTGACGACCAAGGCGGTGCGCTACTACGAATCGCTGGGGCTGCTCGCGCCGGTGCGGTTGGCCAACGGCTATCGGGACTACGACGAGCACGACGTACGGCTCACGCAGGAGATCCGGGCGCTCTGCCGCCTCGGCATCCCTGTCGAGGCGACGCGGCCGTTTCTGGAATGCCTGGCCCTGGGGCACCGGCATGGGGACGACTGTCCGGCCGCGCTGGCCGGGTACCGGGACGCCATTGATGAACTCACGCAGCGGATCGAGGGCCTCACCGCCCGCCGGGCGGTGCTGGTGGCGCACCTGCACGAGGCCGCTCACCGCAACGGCGGCTTCTCACCGGCTGAAGGAGAGGAACCTATGACCGACTACACGAGCCTGCCTGCCGACCTGCCCGTCCCCGAGGACGACGGCGCTGCTGCCCACCTGCGCGGTGCGAGAATGCCGCAGCTGGAACTCCTTGCCACCGACAACGCCACGATCAGCCTTGAGGCGCTGGGTGGTCGCACGGTGCTCTACATCTATCCGCTGACGGGCCGCCCCGGCACCGATCTGCCCGAGGGCTGGGACTCCATCCCCGGCGCCCGTGGCTGCACCGCCGAGACATGCGGCTTCCGCGACCACCACCAGGAACTGCTCGCGGCCGGCGCGACCCGGGTGTACGGCCTCTCCAGCCAGGACAGCGACTACCAACGTGAGGTCACCGAGCGGCTCCGCCTACCGTTCCAGGTGCTGTCCGACCCCACACGGAGCTTGGCCCAGGCACTGGACCTTCCCACATTCACCACTGACGGGCTGACGCTGTACAAGCGGCTCACGCTGATCATCAAGAACAACGTGATCGAGCACGTCTTCTACCCGGTCTTCCCGCCGGACAAGCACGCCGACCAGGTCCTGGCCTGGCTCAGCGACAACGCCGACGGTTGATACATCAGTACAGCTGTTGGCGATGGTCACAATCGGGTCGGGACAAGGGCGCTGACCCGGTTCTCGGTGGCGCGGAGGAAGTCGTTGCCCTTGGCCTCGATCGATCCCAGCTACCGGCCTCAGACGTGGAGCTCTGGCGGGAAGCCGGTCCAGCGGAGTTCGGCGGGGAGGTGGCCGGTGTCGTTGAAGAGGAGGACCGCCGGGGGACGGTCGGGTGTGTAGCGGATGACGGTCAGGGCCGCGTTGGCATGGTTGATGCCCAGCCATCGCCACTTCGGCGCGTCGAGGGCGGCTCGGATGAGCCAGCCGACGAGGAAGTTGTGGGTGACGACAAGCTCGTGCCGCGGTTCGTCTCCGACGACAGTCCCGGTGAACTCTGCGAGTGCCGCCGCCGCGAGCCCGGGGCCCTGCTCGCGTTCCTCGGCCGTGAACTGGTGCAGGAAGTCGATCCAGGCGTCGGCTGCCTCCGGCGGCAGTTCCTCGCGTGTCGGCAGGTAGGGGAGGTAGTCGCCGGCCGCTTCGGAACGACGGCAGGGGACTTTGTCGAGCTGCTCACCGACCAGCTGGGCGGTCTGTTCGGCACGGGCGAGAGGCCCGTGGTGGATCGCCGCCAGCGGGACGCCACGGAGCCGCTCCCCCAGCAGGGCTGCCTGGCGGCGGCCCGCATCCGTCAATTCACTCTCATCCGGTGATGCCTCGCCGTGACGGGCGAGATAGAGGTAGCGGGCGGCCGTACCGGTCATGGATGCGTCCTTCAGTAAGTCGATCTTGCGGACTCACGGAAGGACGCCGACCCCTGCGGACCGGTTCCACGAAGGGTGGAGTCGGGCCTCACGCCGGATCAGCGCGCGGTGGCCCCGCACCGGCGACGGTGCGAGGGCCGCCGCTCTCGCCCTGCGCTGCGTTTCATTCCCGACGGCCTCTGTTTCCGGGCCGATTGGCCACCCACAGGCGGATCGTGTCCGCATACCAGAGCGGCTTGCCCGCCTCCACATGGTCGGGCGGGGGCAGAAGACCGTGCTTGCGGTAGGAACGGACGGTGTCCGGCTGGACCTTGATGTGCGCGGCGATGTCCTTGTAGGACCAGAGCCTTCTGTCCGTCATGAGCGTGGCACCTCCCTGCGCGCGCAGCAGAGGCGGTCGGTATGCCGTCGGGGGAGCTGCCGCGCGGACGCTGGCGATCACTGAGCCTGTGCCCGTTGAACGACACAGGCCGGTGCCAGGGGAACGCCTGTTGATCGTCTGTGACGTAAGTCCCGCGTAATGGAGACATGCGTGATGAGAGGAGGACAACGGTGACAGATGTGCCGCAGTGCGTCAGAGACCACAGGAGCGCAGGAAAGAACGGGTGCGTTCGGCAATCGGAAGCGGTTTGTCCTCGGGGCAGGGATACATGTCCTGCTCCACGATGGCGAAGAGGTCCACCCCCAGTGACTGGGCGGCGGTGAGCACGGGTTCCAGAGCGGGCACCCCGGCCGGCGGCTCGCACATCACTCCGCGCCCCACCGCCGGTCCGAACGGCATCTCCTCTGCGACCACTTGGGCCAGGATCTCCGGGTCGACCTGCTTGAGGTGGAGGTAGCCGATCCGCTCCCCGTAGGTCTCGATCAGCTTGACGCTGTCGCCGCCGCAGTAGGCGTAGTGACCGGTGTCCAGGCACAGGGACACCAGGTCCCGGTCGGTGGCGTCGAGGAATCGGGTGACGTTCGCCTCGGTGTCGATGTGGGTGTCCGCGTGCGGATGGACGACGATCTCCAGGCCGTAGCGCTCCCGCACTTCGTGGCCCAGGCGTTCGGTCTGGGCCGTGAGGTCGCGCCACTGTGCCGGGGTCAGCGTGCGGTCCTCGAGCACCGTCCCCGTCTTGTCGTCGCGCCAGAAGGAAGGGATCACCACCAGGTGCGAGGCCCCCATCGCCTGCGTGAGCGCGGCGATGTCGGAGACATGGGCCCAGGTGTCGTCCCACACGGCCGGCCCGCGGTGGAGGCCGGTGAAGACGGTTCCGGCCGACACCTTGAGGCCGCGCCGCGCGGTCTCCTCCGCAAGCCGGACGGGGTCGGTCGGCAGGTAGCCGTACGGGCCGAGCTCGATCCACTCGTAACCGGCGTGCGCGACCTCGTCGAGGAAGCGCTGCCAGGGGATCTGACGGGAATCCTCGGGAAACCACACCCCCCAGGAATCGGGGGCCGAGCCGACCCGGATGCGGTTCAGGGCGGGTGCGGATGAGGTCATGCCGGTCAGCTTTCCGGCCGCCCGAGAAAGGTGTCAAGGCTTGGTCCGAATGTAAGGACAAAATGTTGACAGGGTTCGCCGGGGAGGGCTAGACCTGATGTCGGCCGGCACCGGCGGTTCGAACCGAAGGGACGCGCATGCCTCAGCCGTATGACGTGATCACGATGGGGCGGATCGGGGTCGACCTCTATCCGCTGCGTACCGGGGTTCCGTTGGCGCAGGTCGACACGTTCGGAAAGTTTCTCGGCGGCTCGGCGACGAATGTCGCGGTCGCCGCGGCCAGGCTGGGCCGACGGACCGCGGTGATCACCCGTACCGGGCAGGACGCCTTCGGCGACTATCTCCACCAGGCACTGGGGGAGTTCGGTGTCGACGACCGGTGGGTCACGCCCGTCGCCGCGTATCCGACCCCGGTCACCTTCTGCGAGATCTTCCCGCCGGACAACTTCCCCCTCTACTTCTACCGGCAGCCGAAGGCGCCCGATCTGGAGATCCGCGAGAGCGATCTGGATCTGGCGCAGATCCGCGACGCCCGGCTCTTCTGGACGACCGGCACCGGGCTGTGTGCCGAGCCGAGCCGGTCGGCGACCCTCGCTGCGCTTGCGCACCGGGCCGGCGGACCGGGCATCACCGTGTTCGACCTGGACTGGCGGCCGATGTTCTGGTCCGACCCGCAGGAGGCGCGGGCGTACTACGCCCAGGCCCTGACGTACGCAACGGTCGCGGTGGGGAACGTGGAGGAGTGCGCGGTCGCCACCGGTGAGCACGAGCCGCACGCCGCCGCGCGGGCGCTCCTGGCGTCCGGTGTCGAGCTCGCCGTTGTCAAGCAGGGGCCCAAGGGGGTGCTCGCCCTGCACCGTGACGGCACACAGGCCGAGGTCCCGCCCGTGCCGGTCGACGTCGTCAACGGCCTGGGAGCGGGGGACGCGTTCGGCGGCGCCCTGTGCCACGGGCTGCTCGCGGCCTGGGAGTTGGAGCACACGATGCGGTACGCCAACGCGGCGGGCGCGATCGTGGCGTCGCGGCTCGCGTGCTCGACGGCGATGCCGTACGAGGAGGAGGTCCAGGCCGTCCTGGCGGGCGCCCCGCCCCCACCGGACCCGAGCGCCCCCGACCGGGCCGGCGTCCTCGCCCCGGACCGGAACCGGTCCGCCGTCCCCGACCCGGCCACCGCTCCCGGTCCCACCCCGGACCGGGCCCGCCCCATCCGGGACCGGGCCCGCCCCGGCCCCGTCGGGCGGCCGGGCCCCGTCGAGCGCCCCGGCCCCGTCGAGCGCCCCGAGAGTGGCGGGCGTGGGGAGGGGGCGTGAGCCGGGTCGACATCGGCGAGCTCGTCGGGATTCGCGCGCGCCATCCCGAGGCGGTCGCCGAGGCTGCCGTCCGCAGGCGGCGGCGGCAGGGGCTCGTGGGGGACAGCGGGCGGCTGATGATCGTCGCCGCCGACCACCCCGCCCGCGGCGCCTTCGCTGTCGGTGAGCGCCGCCTCGCCATGGCCAACCGCCTCGACCTGCTGGAGCGGCTCTGCCTCGCGCTGTCCCGTCCCGGCGTCGACGGCGTGCTGGCCACCGCCGACATCCTCGACGACCTTCTGCTCCTCGGGGCCCTCGACGACAAGGTCGTCATGGGCTCGATGAACAGGGGAGGCCTCGCGGGCGCCGCCTTCGAGCTCGACGACCGGTTCACCGGCCACCGGGCCCGCGACCTCGACCGGCTGGGCTTCGACGCGGGCAAACTGCTGCTCCGTATCGACTACGACGACCCCGCCTCCCTCGACACCCTCGACGCCGCCGCCCGAGCCGTCGACGAGATGGCCGAGCGTCAGCTTCCCGTTTTCATAGAGCCGTTCATCTGCCACCGGATCGACGGCCGGCTCCGCAGCGATCTCAGCGCCGAAGCCGTGACCCGTTCCATCGCCATCGCCTCCGGGCTGGCCGGCACATCGGCGTACACCTGGCTGAAGGTGCCCGTCACCGAGGACCCCGACGACATGGGGGCGGTGCTGGAGACCTCCACCCTCCCCGCGGTGCTGCTCGGCGGCGACATAGGCAAGGACCAGGACGGAGCGTACGAGAAGTGGCGGGGAGCACTGCAACTGCCCACGGTCCAGGGTCTGGTGGTGGGCCGCTCGCTGCTCTATCCGGTCGACGGCGACGTGGCGGGCGCGGTCGACACGGCCGTAGGACTGCTGTAGGGGGTACGGACAGAACATGGACGACCAATACATGGACGACCCGTACATGGGCGACCAGCACATGGATGACGACGACAAGCCGGGCGGTCTCCACCTTCGGGCAGGCAGCACGGCCGACGGCCCGTACGCCCTGAGCATCAGCCCCGAGCAAGCCGGCTGGGGCTACTCGGCCCTGCGTGTGCTCGAGCTCGAGCCGGGCGGAGCGCAGCTGCTCACCGCCGGTGACAGCGAGTGGATCGTGCTGCCCCTCACCGGCGGTTGCACCGTTCGCACGCAAGGCGAGATCTTTGAACTGCAGGGGCGGAAAAGCGTGTTCGGCGGAGTGAGCGACTTCGCCTACGTACCGCGCGATGCCCATGCCCAGATCGCCTCCGGTGCGGGAGGCCGCTTCGCCCTGGCAGGAGCGAGGTGCGAGCGCCGACTCCCCGCTCGCTACGGCCCCGCGCCGGAGGTACCCGTCGAGGCCCGCGGCAGCGGCAGCCAGGCCCGTGAGGTCCACAACTTCGCCGCCGCCGGCTCCTTCGACTGCGACCGCCTGATCGCCGTCGAGGTGCTCACCCCCGGCGGCAACTGGTCCTCCTACCCTCCGCACAAGCACGACGAGCACCGACCCGGCGAGGAGAGTGAGCTCGAGGAGATCTACTACTTCGAGATCGAGGGCGGCGGCCTCGGCTACCAGCGCATCTCGCCGTCCCGTCCCGGCGGCTCCGACCTCCTCACCGAGGTCCGCACCGGCGACGCCGTCCTCGTCCCCGACGGCTGGCACGGTCCGTCCATCGCCGAGCCGGGCCACACCATGTACTACCTCAACGTGATGGCGGGCCCCGGTGCCGAGCGCGAGTGGCTCATCCGCTTCCACCCCGACCACACGGAGGGCTACCGGTGAACACCTCACGTCCCCCCAGCCGGCGACTCACCACCGCTCAGGCCCTGGTCGCCTTCCTCGCCCGCCAGTACACCGAGCGCGACGGCCGCCGCCACCGTCTGATCGACGCCACGTGGGGCATCTTCGGGCACGGCAACGTCGCGGGTGTCGGACAGGCGCTCCTCGAATCGGCCGAGGACATGCCGTACCTCCAGGGCCGCAACGAACAGGCGATGGTCCACGCTGCCGTCGGCCACGCCCGCCAGTCCCGGCGGCTCTCCGCCCACGCCGTCACCACGTCCATCGGCCCCGGCGCCACCAACCTCGTCACGGGCGCCGCCCTCGCCACGATCAACCATCTCCCCGTCCTGCTGCTCCCCGGCGACATCTTCGCCACCCGGCCCGCCGACCCCGTCCTCCAGCAGTTGGAAGTGCCCTATGCGGGCGACGTGTCGGTGAACGACTGCCTGCGCCCCGTCTCCCGCTATTTCGACCGGGTCACCCGCCCCGAGGCACTGATCCCTGCCGTGCTGCAGGCCATGCGGGTCCTCTGCGACCCCGCGCAGACCGGCGCGGTCACGCTCGCGCTGCCGCAGGACGTGCAGGCGGAGGCGTACGACTGGCCGGAGGAGTTCTTCGCCGAACGGATCTGGCGGGTGGCCCGCCCGCGGCCCGACGCGGAGGCGTCGGCGCAGGCGGCCGAGGTACTGCGCGCGGCCCGCCGACCGCTGCTCGTCGCAGGCGGCGGCATCCACCACTCGGAGGCGGAGGAGGCGCTGCGGGCGTTCGCCGACGCGACCGGCATTCCCGTGGCCTCGACCCAGGCGGGGAAGGGCTCGCTGCCGTACGACCACCCGTGCGATGTCGGGGGCATCGGGCACACCGGCACCGCCACGGCCGACGATCTCGCCCGCACCGCGGACCTGGTGATCGGTGTAGGCACCCGCTGGTCCGACTTCACGACCGCCTCCTCGACCCTCTTCCAGTCCGAGTCGGTCCGCTTCGTCAACGTCAACATCACGTCCTTCGACGCCCGCAAGATGTCCGGTCTCGCGGTCGTCGCCGACGCCCGTACCGCGCTCGAAGAGCTGACGGCCGCCCTCGCCGGGCACCGCGTCGACGCGGCGTACACAGCCGAGTACGGCACCGCCAAGGCGGCCTGGGAGCAGCGGGTGACCGGTGCGTTCAGCGCGCCGGATCCCGACGCGCGCCCCACCCAGGCACAGGTTCTCGGCGCCCTCGACGCCCTGGTGACCGGGGACGACATCGTCGTCAACGCCGCCGGTTCACTCCCCGGCGACCTGCACAAACTGTGGCGCGCCCGCTCCGCCGACCAGTACCACGTGGAGTACGGGTACTCCTGCATGGGCTACGAGATCCCGGCCGCGATCGGCGTCGCGATGGCGGCCCCCGGCCGCCCGGTGTGGGCGCTCGTCGGCGACGGCACGTACCTCATGAGCCCCACCGAGATCGTCACCGCCGTCCAGGAGCGCGTCCCGATCCGGATGGTGATCCTGCAGAACCACGGGTACGCCTCCATCGGCGGCCTGTCCGAGTCGGTGGGCTCGGAGCGCTACGGCACCGCCTACCGGCACAGGGCCGCCGACCGTACCTTCACCGGAGCCCCGCTGCCCGTTGATCTCGCGGCCAACGCCGAGTCCCTCGGGATGCGGGTGATCCGCGCCCGCAGCGTGCGTGACCTGCGCCAAGCACTGGCCGAGGCGCGCGCGGCCGACGTGCCCACATGTGTCTACGTCGAGACCGAAACGCCAGACACAGTGTCGGGCCCGCCGGCGGCGCAGGCGTGGTGGGATGTTCCAGTGGCCGAGACCGCGACTCGCCCGTCGGCGGTCAAGGCCCGGGAGGAGTACGACCGGCAGGCCGCCGCCCGACGCCGCCATCTCTGAAGGAGCATTTCGTCATGACGAAGACCGTCAACCACTGGATCGGTGGCAAGACCGTCGAGGGTGCGTCGGGCAACTGGGGCCCGGTCACGGACCCGGCGACGGGAGCCGTCACCACGCGTGTCGCCCTGGCCTCCGTGGAAGAGGTCGACGCGGCCGTGGCCGCGGCGCGGGAGGCGTACGCGACGTGGGGCACCTCGTCCCTGGCGCAGCGCACCGCGGTCCTCTTCCGCTACCGCGCCCTGCTGGACGCCCGCCGTGACGACATCGCGGCCCTGATCACCGCAGAGCACGGCAAGGTGCACTCCGACGCGCTGGGCGAGGTCGCCCGCGGTCTGGAGATCGTCGAGCTGGCCTGCGGCATCACCACTCAGCTCAAGGGCGAGTTGTCGACCCAGGTCTCCAGCCGGGTCGACGTCGCCGCGATCCGCCAGCCGCTGGGCGTGGTGGCCGGCATCACGCCGTTCAACTTCCCGGCCATGGTGCCGATGTGGATGTTCCCGCTGGCCGTCGCCTGCGGAAACACCTTCATCCTCAAGCCGAGCGAGAAGGACCCTTCGGCCGCGAACCTTCTGGCGGAGCTGGCCTCCGAGGCCGGGCTGCCCGACGGTGTGCTGAACGTCGTGCACGGCGACAAGGTGGCCGTCGACGCGCTGCTCGAGCACCCGGACGTCGCCGCAGTCTCCTTCGTCGGCTCCACCCCGATCGCCCGCTACATCCACACGACCGCCTCCGCCAACGGCAAGCGTGTCCAGGCGCTCGGCGGCGCGAAGAACCACATGCTCGTCCTGCCCGACGCCGACCTCGACGCGGCCGCCGACGCGGCGGTCTCCGCGGCGTACGGCTCGGCCGGTGAGCGCTGCATGGCGATCTCCGCGGTCGTCGCGGTCGGCGCGATCGGTGACGAGCTGGTGGACAAGATCCGCGAGCGTGCGGAGAAGATCAAGATCGGCCCGGGCAACGACCCGACGTCCGAGATGGGTCCGCTGATCACCGCCGCCCACCGCGACAAGGTCGCCTCCTACGTCAAGGGCGCGGGCGCGCAGGGTGCGGAGGTCGTCCTGGACGGCACCGGGTACACGGTCGACGGCTTCGAGGACGGCCACTGGATCGGCCTCTCCCTCCTCGACAAGGTCTCGACCGACTCCGACGCCTACCGCGACGAGATCTTCGGCCCGGTGCTGTGTGTGCTGCGCGCCGAGACGTACGAGGACGGCGTGGCGCTGATCAACGCGTCCCCGTTCGGCAACGGCACGGCGATCTTCACCCGCGACGGCGGCGCGGCCCGCCGCTTCCAGCTGGAGATCGAGGCCGGCATGGTCGGTGTGAACGTGCCGATCCCGGTGCCGGTGGGTTACCACTCCTTCGGTGGCTGGAAGGACTCGCTCTTCGGCGACCACCACATCTACGGCAACGACGGCGTGCACTTCTACACCCGCGGCAAGGTCGTCACCACCCGCTGGCCCGACCCGGCGGACGCCCCCGCCGGCGTGGACCTGGGCTTCCCCCGCAACCACTCAGGCCGGTGTGGCTGAGGATCGAGTTGATGATCCGGATGTTCGCCTGGTGCGGGATGACGTGGCTGACGTCGGCCGCGTCGACCTT
>NZ_JBEXRZ010000059.1:0-38221 GCF_040613325.1 Streptomyces sp. NPDC006283
CACCTGACCGGTGTCGACGAGATGGTGCTCTCGCTGTCGGCGAAGGGCCTGACTCATGGGCAGATCGAGCAGAACATCTTCCGCGGCAGCTCCCGTTCCGCCGTCGTCCCCAGGGTCTTCGGCGGGCAGGTAGCGGCCCAGGCGCTGGTCGCCGCGGGCCGTACGGTCCCCGGCGACCGCACGGCCCACTCCCTGCACTCGTACTTCCTGCGCATGGGAGACCCGGGCGCGCCGATCGCCTACACGGTCGACCGCATCCGCGACGGCCGCTCGTTCACCACCCGCCGGGTGGTGGCCGTCCAGCACGGGCAGCCGATCTTCCACCTCTCGGCGTCGTTCCAGACGTACGAGGAGGGCCTGGAGCACCAGACGGAGATGCCGGACGCCCCGGACCCGGAGACGCTGCCGACGGCTGCCGAGATGCTGCCGCGGTACGCGGACCGTTTCGTCGACCCGGGTGTGGTGGACCGGCTGCTGGAAGCACGGGCGGCGGTCGACCTGCGGTACGTGGACGAGCCGCCGTACGGCACGGCCGGCGTGCCGCGCGAGCCGCGCTCCCAGGTGTGGTTCCGGGCGAACGGCAAGCTCGCCGACGACTCCCTGCTGCACGTCTGCCTGGCCACGTACGTCTCCGACATGACGCTGCTCGACTCGGTGCTGCTCGCGCACGGGCGGGGCGGCTGGGCGGTCGGCGACGTGGTCGGCGCGTCGCTGGACCACGCGATGTGGTTCCACCGGCCGTTCCGCGCGGACGAGTGGCTGCTGTACGACCAGGAGTCGCCGTCCGCGTCCGGCGGCCGCGGCCTCGGCCAGGCCCGCATCTGGACACAGGACGGACACCTGGCGATCACGGTCATCCAGGAGGGCGTGGTGCGCGTCCCCCGCGGCTGAGGTCCCAGCAACCGCCCACACGCCCGCTGCTCAGGCAGCGGGCGTGTGCGCGTTGAACGCCACGCGTGAGGTGCCGCCGTCCGCTTCGGGGCTGTGCGTCGCCACGTCCAGGGCGCGGGCCGGGCGGGCCGGCAGCGACAGCATCGTGCCCGCCGAGTCCCAGCTCGGAGAGCTGCGGCTGCGTCGTCTCGGCGCCCTTGGCCGGCTCTGTCCGGGAGATCACGATCCCGGTCCGCCGGCCGTACACGGCCTGGGTCCCATGGCTCAGGTGCTCGCGACCGGCGGGGCGGTCGCCGCCGGCACCGGCAGGGTCGCCTCCACCGTGAAGCCACCCTCCGGTGTCGGGGTCGCCGTGAGGGTGCCGCCGAGGGCTGCCGCGCGGGTGCGGAGGCCGGGCAGACCGTGACCGCCCTGGTCCGGCACGGTACTTGGCCCCGGCGACGTGGTGTTGCGGACCGTGATGCGCAGAGCGCCGCCTGCACGGTGGACCGAGACCTCGGCCGAGGCGCCCGGGGCGTGGCGGCGGATGTTCGTCAGGGCCTCCTGCACGATGCGGTACGCGGTGTGCTGGACGGCCGGGGGGCAGTCGCCCGGTTCGAGGTGGACCGAGTCCACGATGTCGGCCGCCGCCTCGAGCAGTTCCGGCAGCCTGTCCAGGCCGGGGCCGTCGTGGCGGATGGCCCGGCGCAGGTCGGCCGCCGCCCTGCGGCCGAGCTCGCCCAGGGCCGCGGCCTCCTCCCGGTACGGGGCGGAGTCGGCGGTCGCGGCCATCGCGCCGGCGCGCAGGCTGATCAGGCTCAGGTGGTGCGCGGCCGTGTCGTGCAGGTCGCGGGCCAGCCGCTCCCGTTCCCGCAGCGCGGCCTGCTCCGCAGCGTATCGGCGCTCGCGTTCGCGGGAGAGGGCCAGTTCGGCGAGGCGGGCGGCGAGTTCGGTGCGGGCGCGGCCCAGCAGGCCGAGGGCGGCGGGTGCGACGGCCAGCAGGCCGGCCAGCAGGCTCGCGAGGGTCGCGTCCGGCAGCGACCAGACATATCCGTCCAGGTCCCGCCACGGGACGAACGCCACGACGGCGACGGCCGCCGACCCGGCGACCACTTCGCCGCGGCGGCGCTCGGACGCGGCGAGCGCGTGGAGCGCGCACAGCGCCGGCAGCCACAGCACCCCGGTCGCGAGGGTGGCCAGGGCGAGGGCGAGCACGGTGCGCGGGAAGCGCCTGCGCAGGACGAGCGCCCCGGCGACGACGAGCGCGCCCGCCGTCATCCAGTCCTCCAGCCAGCCACGGGTGGCCAGGACCTCCGCGACGGCGAGGACGACGACAAGGGCCTCGATCGCCCACGTACGCCGGATCACCGCTGGTCCCGTCCGCCTGCCGACCGGTGGAGGACCGCCGCGAGGCCCACCCGGCTGTTCGCGGCGAGTTTCCGCTTGAGCGCGCCGATGTGCGTCTTGACCGTGGTCACGCCCATGCCGAGGTGCGTGGCGATGTCCGCGTTGGCCAGTCCGGCCGCGATCAGGGCGAGGACGTCGCGCTCCCGGTCGGTCAGGCCGGCGAGGTCGTCCGGCCCGGTGGTTACGGCTGCCGGCGCGGGCCGTGCCCAGCGGCCGAGGACCGCGGCGCTGCCGGGCGGCGTGCAGATCACCCCACCGGCGGCGAGCAGCCGCACCGCGTCGACGAACAGGCGCGGCTCAGTGGTCTTGAGCAGGAAGCCCGACGCCCCGTCGCGCAGCGCCTGCTCGACGTGGTCGGCCCGGTCGAGGGCGGTGAGCATGGCCACCACGGGCGGATCGGGCAGGGCACGCAGGTCGCGCAGGACGTCGAGGCCGCAGGCCCCCGGCATGTCGATGTCGAGCAGCACCAGGTCGGGGCCGAGCCGCCGGGCGGTGGCGACGGCGTCCGGCCCGTCGCACGCGGCGGCGACGGTCACGGCGTCGGCGGCGTCGAGGATGCGGTGCAGCGCGGTGCGTACGAGCTCCTCGTCGTCGACGAGGAGCACACGCACCGGCGGCCTCAAGTCGTAGAGCAAAGGTCGTCCTGTGGTCTGAGCGATGCGGCGCCTGCGGCTGCGAGCCTGGATGCAGATCCTAGGACGCCACAAGCGCCCGCCCGGATCCCCCGGGGCCGGACCATCCCTCCGGGGACACGCCGCCCGGGCCGCCGGGCCCGTCCCAGCAGGGGAACTGATGAAGGCGGTGCCCCCGGCCGAGGAGGAACCGTCGTACGCCGATGACCCGGCGCACGACGCGGCCGGGACCGCCGGATGGGCGAAGGCGTCCCCCCACGCCCGGGCGGCGTGGACCGCCGGCGGCGCGGTACTGATCGTCGGCGCCGCGGTGTCGTTCTTCGGCCTGCGTGAGTGGGTGGTCGAACTCGGCACGGGCGGACGCTACGCCGTCGGCCTCGCCCTGCGCGGTGCGCTCTCCCTGGCGCTGCTCGCGGGCACGTACTGCGTCGTACGCGGCACCTGGCGGGACTGAGCCCGCCGGGGCTCACCCGGAGGGACGAGCCCCGCCTGCTCACTCGGAGGAAGCAAGTCCCGCCGCGTCCAGCAGGTACGCCGTCATCGGCTCGTAGAAGCGCGGGTCGGTGACGTGGTCGTCGAGCGGGACCGTCACCTGGAGGGTGCCCTCGGCCTCGCCGATGAACAGGGCCGGGTCGTTGCAGTCCGCGTAGCCGATCGAGTCGATCCCCCGCTGGCCCGCGCATCCGGCCCAGCCGTGGTCGGCCACCACCAGGTCGGGCAGCGGCCGCCCCTCGTGCGCCATGGCGTCCAGGATGACGGCCATGGGGACGGGCGAGTGGGTGTGCCACAGGGTCGCGCCGCGCTCCAGAACGGCGACGTCGGCGAACTGGAAGACCATGCCCTCGTCGGCCATCAGTCCGCCCGGGATGCGGACGATCTCGCAGCCGGCGGCCCGCAGCGCCGCGGCGGTCTGACGGTGCACGTCGAGAAGGCCACCGGGGTGCCCGGTCGCGAAGAGCACCCGCTCCTTGGCGTCGGCCGCCTTGCGCAGCCGAGCGGCCATGCGCTCGAGCGCGTCGACCGTCAGCTCGGGGTCGATGGTGTCCTGTCCCTGCCGGTGCCCGGGGTCGTCGTTGACGCCGCACCGCTCGGCCATGACGGCCAGTACGTCCTGCTCGTCGCTCCAGCGGTCGCCGAGCTCGAGGCCGAGCCAGTAGTGGCGGTCGCCGTTGGCGAGCTTGCGGTAGTGGGAGAGGTTGTTGTCGCGCGGTGTGGCGACGTCTCCCGCGATACGTGAGCGGACGAGATGGTCGACGAGGGCGGCGCGGCTGGGTATCGGCATGGACCCATTGTGCCGTGGGGTGCGCGGAGCGTGTCGACCGTATTGCCTGCTGGACCCGCCGGGCGGCGGCCCCGGGGCGGCCGCGCCCGGCCCGTCGGTCCGCCGGCGGGCGAACCCGCCGGGCGAGCAGGCGCCCGGCGAGGTCTGGGCGTCAGTCCCCCAGCGACGCGAACGCACCGTGCGCGAGGCGCCTGAGCAGGGCCTCCGTGGCGCCGCGGCCCAGCGGGCCGCCTCCGTTCGCGCCGAGGTGCGGTGTCGAGTTCAGCAGGCCGAAGACGGCGTGGACGGCGGCCCGCGCCTCCGACTCGGCGACCTGCGGGTTCAGCTCGCGGACGACCGTCACCCACAGCTCCACGTACTGGCGCTGCAGCTGGCGCACGAGCTTGCGGTCGCTGTCCCGGAGGCGGTCCAGTTCCCGGTCGTGCAGGGTGATCAGCGGGCGGTCGTCGAGTGCGAAGTCGATGTGGCCGTCGATGAGGGACGCCAGGACCGCCTCGGGGCCGGTGTCCGCCTCCTCGACCCGCAGCCGCCCCCCGCTCAGGAGGCGCTCACTGATGCCGACCAGCAGCTCCGCCAGCATCGCGTCCTTGCCCGCGAAGTGGCGGTACAGACCGGGGCCGCTGATACCGACGGCCGCCCCTATCTCGTCGACGCCCACGCCGTGGAAGCCGCGCTCGGCGAAGAGGCGGGCGGCCTCCTTGAGGATCTGCTCACGGCGGGTCGGGGCCGCGGTCCTGGTGCTCATGAACATTCATTCTAGACAGGCGGGTTAGCGGTCGTTAACCTGGACGCAACACGTTAACGCTCATTAACCGAGCAAGGGAGCTCGATCAATGCAGCAGGCACCAGTGCTGGCGAGCGCCGCGGACCCGGCGTCCGAGGCCTGGCAGGCCAATGAGGCAGCACACCAGGAGCTCGCCGACGGCCTGCGGAGCCGCCTCGCGGCGGCCCGCCTCGGCGGTGGCGAGAAGGCCCGCGCCCGGCACACGGCGCGCGGGAAGCTGCTGCCCCGGGAGCGGGTGGACACCCTGCTGGACCCGGGGTCGCCGTTCCTCGAGCTCGCCCCCCTCGCGGCCGAAGGCATGTACGACGGGCAGGCGCCGGCCGCCGGAGTCATCGCCGGCATCGGCCGGGTCAGCGGCCGCGAGGTCGTGGTGGTCGCCAATGACGCGACCGTCAAGGGCGGCACGTACTACCCGATGACGGTCAAGAAGCACCTGCGCGCGCAGGAGGTGGCGCTGGAGAACCGGCTGCCGTGCGTCTATCTGGTCGACTCGGGCGGCGCGTTCCTGCCGATGCAGGACGAGGTCTTTCCCGACCGCGAGCACTTCGGGCGGATCTTCTACAACCAGGCGCGGATGTCCGGGGCGGGCATCCCCCAGATCGCGGCGGTGCTCGGCTCGTGCACGGCGGGCGGGGCGTACGTCCCGGCGATGAGCGACGAGGCGGTGATCGTGCGCAATCAGGGCACGATCTTCCTCGGCGGCCCGCCCCTGGTGAAGGCCGCGACCGGCGAGGTCGTCACCGCCGAGGAGCTCGGCGGCGGCGAGGTCCACTCACGGGTGTCCGGCGTCACCGACCATCTCGCCGAGGACGACGCGCACGCGTTGCGGATCGTCAGGAACATCGTCGCGACCCTCCCCGAGCGCGGTCCGCTGCCCTGGAGCGTGGAGCCCGCGGAGGAGCCCAAGGTCGACCCGGCCGGGCTGTACGGCGCGGTGCCGGTCGACTCACGCACCCCGTACGACGTCCGCGAGGTGATCGCCCGGATCACGGACGGCTCCCGCTTCTCCGAGTTCAAGTCCGAGTTCGGCCAGACGCTGATCACCGGCTTCGCCCGGATCCACGGCCACCCGGTCGGCATCGTCGCCAACAACGGCATCCTGTTCGCCGAATCCGCCCAGAAGGGCGCGCACTTCATCGAGCTGTGCGACCAGCGCGGCATCCCCCTCCTCTTCCTGCAGAACATCTCCGGCTTCATGGTCGGCAAGGACTACGAGGCCGGCGGCATCGCCAAGCACGGCGCCAAGATGGTCACGGCCGTCGCCTGCACCCGCGTCCCCAAGCTCACCGTCGTCGTCGGCGGTTCGTACGGCGCGGGCAACTACTCGATGTGCGGCCGGGCCTACAGCCCCCGCTTCCTGTGGATGTGGCCGAACGCCAAGATCTCCGTCATGGGCGGCGAGCAGGCCGCCTCCGTGCTGGCGACGGTCAAGCGGGACCAGCTCGAGGGCCGCGGCGACCAGTGGTCCGCGCAGGAGGAAGAGGCCTTCAAGGACCCGATCCGCGCCCAGTACGAACAGCAGGGCAACGCCTACTACGCGACGGCCCGGCTGTGGGACGACGGTGTGATCGACCCGATGGACACCCGGCAGGTGCTGGGTCTGGCTCTGACCGCGTGCGCCAACGCCCCGTTGGGAGACGCCGGCTTCGGCGTCTTCCGGATGTGAGGGACCTTTCACGATGACGATGTTCGACACCGTTCTGGTGGCCAACAGGGGCGAGATCGCCGTTCGGGTCATCCGCACCCTGCGATCCCTCGGCGTGCGCTCCGTGGCGGTCTTCAGCGACGCGGACGCCGACGCCCGCCATGTCCGTGAGGCGGACACGGCGGTCCGTATCGGCCCCGCTCCGGCCTCCGAGAGCTACCTCTCCATCGACCGCCTGCTGGACGCGGCCACCCGTACCGGCGCCCAGGCCGTCCATCCCGGCTACGGCTTCCTCGCGGAGAACGCGGGCTTCGCGCAGGCCTGCGCCGAGGCGGGGCTGGTCTTCATCGGGCCGCCCGCCTCCGCGATCTCCCTCATGGGCGACAAGATCCGGGCCAAGGAGACCGTCAAGGCGGCCGGCGTCCCGGTCGTCCCCGGCTCGTCCGGCAGCGGCCTGACCGACGACGAACTGGCCGCGGCGGCCCGCGAGATCGGCATGCCGGTGCTGTTGAAGCCGTCGGCGGGCGGCGGCGGCAAGGGCATGCGGCTCACCCGGGTCGAGTCCGTGCTGATGGACGAGATCGCGGCCGCCCGGCGCGAGGCCCGCGCCTCCTTCGGCGACGACACACTGCTCGTCGAGCGGTGGATCGACCGCCCGCGACACATCGAGATCCAGGTCCTGGCGGACGGCCACGGCAATGTGGTCCACCTCGGTGAGCGCGAGTGCTCTCTCCAGCGCCGCCACCAGAAGATCATCGAGGAGGCCCCGAGCGTCCTGCTCGACGAGGCGACGCGGGCCGCGATGGGCGAGGCGGCCGTGCAGGCGGCCCGCTCCTGCGGCTACCGCGGCGCGGGCACCGTCGAGTTCATCGTCCCGGGCACCGACCCCTCGCAGTACTACTTCATGGAGATGAACACCCGTCTCCAGGTCGAGCACCCCGTCACCGAGCTCGTCACCGGCCTCGACCTGGTGGAGTGGCAGCTGCGGGTGGCGGCCGGGGAGCAGCTGGCCTTCTCCCAGGACGACATCACGCTCACGGGCCACGCGATCGAGGCCCGGATCTGCGCCGAAGACCCGTCCCGCGGTTTCCTCCCCTCCGGCGGCACGGTCCTTCGGCTCCAGGAACCGCAGGGCGACGGAGTGCGCACCGACTCGGGCCTGACCGAGGGCTCCGAGGTCGGCAGCCTGTACGACCCGATGCTGTCGAAGGTCATCGCGTACGGCCTCGACCGCCCCACGGCCCTGCGCAAACTGCGCGCGGCCCTCGCGGACACGGTCACGCTCGGCGTCCCGACGAACGCGGGCTTCCTGCGCCGCCTGCTGGCCCACCCCGCGGTCGTCTCGGGCGAGATGGACACCGGCCTGGTGGAGCGGGAGGCGGACGGGCTGGTCCCGGACGGCGTTCCGGACGAGGTGTACGAGGCGGCGGCCGCGGTCCGGTCCGACCGGCTGGCGCCCGCACGGACGGGCTGGACCGATCCGTTCTCGGTGCCGAGCGGCTGGCGCATGGGCGGCGAACCGGCCCCGCTTTCCTTCACCTTGCGGGTGCCGGGAGCCGAGCCGGTCACGCACTCCGTGCGCAGGCAGGCGACGCCCCGGGTCGAGGAGCACACGGTCTCCGTCGAGATGCACGGCGTCACCCACACCTTCCACCGGGCCGGCGACTGGCTCGGCCGGGACGGCGACAGCTGGCACGTGCTGGACCACGACCCGGTCGAGGCGTCCCTCAGCGGGGCCGCGCGGTCCGGAGTGGACACCCTGGCGGCGCCGATGCCGGGAACGGTCACCGTCGTCAAGGTCGCCGTGGGCGATGTGGTGTCGGCCGGGCAGAGCCTGCTCGTGGTCGAGGCGATGAAGATGGAGCACGTCATCTCCGCCCCGCACGCGGGGACGGTCACCGAGCTCGACGTCACAGCCGGGTCGACGGTGGCGATGGACCAGGTTCTCGCCGTGGTCACCCCCGACGGGACCGACGAGGAGCAGAAATGACCACCCTGCCCATGACGGTGCGCGGCGAGGGCCTGCCCGCGCGGGTACGCATCCATGAGGTCGGCCCGCGCGACGGACTGCAGAACGAGAAGTCGGTGGTGCCGACCGAGGTCAAGGCCGAGTTCATCCGCCGACTGGCGGACTCCGGTCTGACCACCGTGGAGGCGACGAGCTTCGTCCACCCCAAGTGGGTGCCCCAACTGGCGGACGCGGAGAAGCTGTTCCCGATGGTGAGCGCTCTGCCCGGCGTGCGGCTGCCGGTCCTGGTGCCCAACGACCGGGGGCTGGACCGTGCGCTCGGGCTGGGGGCGCGTGAGGTCGCCGTGTTCGCCAGCGCGACGGAGTCGTTCGCCAAGGCCAATCTCAACCGCACGGTCGACGAGGCGCTCGCCATGTTCGAGCCGGTCGTGACCAGGGCCGTCGAGCACGGCCTGAGGGTCCGCGGCTATCTGAGCATGTGCTTCGGCGACCCGTGGGAGGGCCCGGTCCCTCTTGATCAGGTGGTCCGTGTCACCCGCCGCCTCGCGGACATGGGGTGCGACGAGCTGAGCCTCGGCGACACGATCGGCGTCGCCACTCCCGGCCATGTCGGCGCCCTGCTCACCGCGCTGAACGACGCCGGTGTGCCGAGCAGCCGGCTCGCCGTGCACTTCCACGACACCTACGGTCAGGCGCTCGCCAATACCCTCGCCGCGCTCCAGCACGGCGTGAGCGTCGTCGACGCCTCGGCGGGCGGCCTCGGCGGCTGCCCGTACGCGAAGAGCGCGACCGGAAACCTCGCCACCGAGGACCTCGTGTGGATGCTTCACGGCCTCGGCATCGAAACCGGGGTCGATCTCGGCCGGCTCACCGCCACGAGCGTGTGGATGGCCGAACAGCTGGGCCGCCCCAGCGCCTCCCGTACCGTCCGTGCCCTCTCCCACAAGGAGTGACTCCTGATGTCCCTTGACCACCGGCTCTCCGCCGAACACGAGGAACTCCGCCGTACGGTCGAGCAGTTCGCGCACGACGTGGTCGCGCCGAAGATCGGCGACTTCTACGAGCGCCACGAGTTCCCGTACGAGATCGTCCGCGAGATGGGCCGCATGGGCCTGTTCGGCCTGCCGTTCCCCGAGGAGTACGGCGGCATGGGCGGCGACTACCTCGCGCTCGGCATCGCCCTGGAGGAGCTCGCCCGCGTCGACTCGTCCGTGGCCATCACCCTGGAGGCCGGCGTCTCGCTCGGCGCGATGCCGCTCCACCTGTTCGGCACCGAGGAGCAGAAGCAGCAGTGGCTGCCCCGGCTGTGCTCGGGCGAGCTGCTGGGCGCGTTCGGCCTGACCGAGCCGGACTGCGGCTCCGACGCGGGCGGGACGAAGACCACGGCCGTGCGGGACGGCGACGAGTGGGTCATCAACGGCTCCAAGTGCTTCATCACCAACTCGGGCACGGACATCACGGGCCTGGTGACCGTCACCGCTGTGACGGGCCGCAAGGCGGACGGCCGCCCCGAGATCTCGTCGATCATCGTCCCGTCGGGCACGCCCGGCTTCACGGTCGCCGCGCCCTACTCCAAGGTGGGGTGGAACGCCTCGGACACCCGCGAGTTGTCGTTCGCCGACGTCCGTGTCCCGCTCTCCAACCTGCTCGGCGAGGAGGGCCGCGGGTACGCGCAGTTCCTGCGGATCCTCGACGAGGGCCGTATCGCGATCTCGGCGCTGGCGACCGGACTCGCGCAGGGCTGTGTGGACGAGTCGGTGAAGTACGCCAAGGAACGGCACGCGTTCGGGCGGCCGATCGGTGCGAACCAGGCCATCCAGTTCAAGATCGCCGACATGGAGATGAAGGCGCACATGGCCCGCATCGGCTGGCGTGACGCGGCGTCCCGTCTGGTGCGGGGCGAGCCGTTCAAGAAGGAGGCGGCCGTCGCGAAGCTGTACTCGTCGACGGTGGCCGTGGACAACGCCCGTGAGGCCACCCAGATCCACGGCGGTTACGGCTTCATGAACGAGTACCCGGTGGCGCGCATGTGGCGCGACTCCAAGATCCTGGAGATCGGCGAGGGCACGAGCGAGGTCCAGCGGATGCTGATCGCAAGGGAGTTGGGCCTCACCAACTGACGTAGCAGGCAAGCGGCGCGCGGCACCCGACGAGGGGCCGCGCGCTGCCGCATGTCCGAGGTCACGGCCCGGACGGCGTACGCGGCCCGGGGCGGCCTCCGGCTTGTTCTGAGGTTAGGCTAACCTACGTTCGAACTTCCCAGTGGCCGAATCGGCACGTACGAAAGCGGACATCATCATGCCCAACGCCCGAGCCTCCCGTCTCACTCGTCGCGGCCTGCTGTCCGCCGGCGGCGCCCTCGGGCTGGGCGTCGCACTCGCCGCTTGCGGCAAGGGCGACAAGAAGGACACGAAGGGCGCGTCGGACAAGGCGTCCAAGAAGTCGGGGTCCTGGTCCTTCACCGACGACCGCGGCCAGAAGGCCGAGTCGAAGGTCGCCCCGATCAACATCGTGGCCTTCACCGGCACCGCCGCCGCCCTGTTCGACTACGGCATCGAGGTCACCGGGGTCTTCGGCCCGACCAAGACCGCCGACGGCAAGCCCGACGTCCAGGCCGGTGACCTCGACATCACCAAGCTCGAGATCCTGGGCAACGTCTGGGGCGAGTTCAACGTCGAGAAGTACGCGGCGCTCGCGCCCGAGCTGCTGGTGACGGACATGTGGGAGAAGAACGCCCTCTGGTACGTGCCGGACCAGTCGAAGGACAAGATCCTCAAGCTGGCCCCGAGCGTCGCCCTGTGGGCCGCGCAGACCAACATGCCGAAGGCCCTGCAGCGCCGTGCCGAGCTCGCCGAGTCCCTGGGCGCCGATCTGTTGGCCAAGAAGGTCACGGACGCCAAGGCCCGCTTCGAGAAGGCCGCCGAGCGTCTTCGCCAGGCCGCCAAGGCCAAGCCGAACCTGAAGGTCCTCATCGGCTCGGGAAGCCAGGACCTCTTCTACGTGTCCGTCCCCAAGATGTCCGCGGACACCCTCTACTTCCAGGAGCTCGGGGTGAAGTTCGTCGAGCCGAAGCCGAACGCGGCGGGCTTCTTCGAGGAGCTCAGCTGGGAGAACGCCGGCAAGTACGAGGCCGACATCATCATGCTGGACAACCGCACCGGCACCCTGCAGCCCGACACTCTCAAGGCGAAGCCCACCTGGGCCGGTCTGCCCGCCGTGAAGGCCGGTCAGGTCGTCCCCCGTGTCACCGAGCCGATCTACTCGTACGACAAGTGCGCGCCGATCCTCGAGGATCTCGCCAAGGCCATCGAGAACGCGAAGAAGGTCGCCTGACGATGACGACCACGGCCGAGCTCGCCCCGTTCCGTTTCTTCGACCTGCGGGTCGCGCGGACCAGGCGGCTCGGCCCGTCGCTGGTCCGCGTCACCTTCACCGGGGAATCCGGCGACGGTCTCCGGGACTTCGCGGGCGGTGGCCGCGACCAGTCGCTGTCCCTCTTCCTGCCGCACCCCGGCCAGGACGCTCCGGTCGTCCCCGTCGACGCGGGTGACCTCCACGGGGTTCTCGGCGCCTGGCGTGCGCTGCCCGAGGACGTACGGGCCGTGATGCGCTCGTACACCGTGCGGGAGCAGCGGGTCGAGGACGGGGAGGTGGACATCGACTTCGCCGTCCACGAGGACGGCGGCCCGGCGTGCCGCTGGGCGCTCGCCGCGGAGCCCGGGCACAGGGTGATGGTGCTCGGACCGGCCGTCGCCGACAACACGGCCGTGCGCTGCCGGCCGCCCGAGGACACCGACTGGGTGCTGATCTGGGCGGACGAGACGGCCCTTCCGGCCGCCGCGGCCATCTTGGAGTGGCTCCCTGCCGGGCAGAAGGCCAAGGTCTGGCTCGACGTGCCGCAGGCGGGGGACCGGCTTCCGCTCGCGACCGACGCGGACGCCGACATCACGTGGCTCGTCCGCGAGGAGAACGCTCCCTCGGCCGTTGCGGCCGTTGCCGCGGCCGAACTGCCCGAGGGCGTCGCGTACGCGTGGATCGCGGGCGAGTCCGGGAGCATCAAGGCGCTCCGGCGCCACTTGTTGAACGACCGTGGGTTCGACCGCCGCCGGGTCACTTTCGTCGGCTACTGGAAGCGCGGCCTGAGCGAGGACGGGCTGCGCGAGGAACCGGCCGAGGAGACCGAGTAGGTCTGCTGCCCCGGTTCGAGGGGCAGTCGGCCGACGGCCCGGTGTCCTGGAACGGCCGGCGCCCGGCGGAAGACGGTCCCTCCCGCCGGGCGCCGGTTTCACCTCACTGTGCCGGCCACGGCACCTGCGGCGAGCGGTAGTAGTCGATCCCGAGTGCTGACAGCCGCGGCCCCTGGGCCGCGAGGCGCACCTTGTAGGTGTCCCAGTCGTGCGTGGCCGCCGGGGACCAGCCCAGCTCCGCGACACCCGGCAGGCGCGGGAACGCCATGTGGTCGATGTGCTCGTTCCTGGAGATGGTCTCGGTCCACAGCGGCGCCTCGACGCCCTTGATCGCGGCGGCGGGCGCGCCCGGCAGGTACGTTCCCGGGTTCCAGTCGTAGGACCGCTGCACGGATACATAGCCGGCCCAGGCGAGCCCGAGCTCGGTGTCCTTGTTGTACTTCATGTCGAGGTAGATCCGGTCGGCCGGCGACAGGATCAGTCCTGTGCCGTTCTTCGCCGCCTCGGCCACCTGCGCCTTCTCGGCCTGACCGGTGCCGTCGAGACCCCAGTACTGGGCGAGGGCGCCCTTCGCGGGGCTCGCTCCGGTCAGCTGGTGCCAGCCGACGACGGTCTTGCCGTACTTGGCGACGATCGGCTGCACCTTGTTCATGAAGGCCACATAGTCCTCGCGGCTCGTCGAGTGCGCCTCGTCGCCGCCGATGTGGATGTAGCGGCCCGGTGTGAGCGCGGCCAGCTCGCGGATCACGTCGTCCACGAAGTCGTACGTCACCTGCTTCGGCACGCACAGCGAGCTGAAGCCGACGGCGGTGCCCGTGTAGAGGGGCGGCGCGACGCCGTCGCAGTTGAGCTCCGCGTACGAGGCCAGTGCGGCGTTGGTGTGACCCGGCATGTCGATCTCCGGGACGACCTCCATGTAGTGGGAGGAGGCGTGGCGCAGGATCTCCCGGTACTGGGCCTTGGTGTAGTAGCCGCCGGGGCCGCCGCCGACCTCGGTGGAGCCGCCGTAGGTGGTCAGGCGCGGCCACGAGTCGATGGCGATGCGCCATCCCTGGTCGTCGGAGAGATGGAGATGCAACTTGTTGATCTTGTAGAGGGCCAGGTGGTCGATGTACCGCTTGACCTGGTCGACGGTGAGGAAGTGCCGTGAGACGTCGAGCATGGCGCCGCGGTGCCCGTAGCGCGGACTGTCGGTGATGGTGCCGCCTGCGACCTGCCACGGCCCGCGTTGGGGGGTGTCCGCCTCGACGGAGGCCGGCAGCAGCTGACGGAGCGTCTGGACGCCGTGGAACAGGCCTGCGGGCCGCAGCGCGGTGATGGTGACGCCGCCGGGCGCGGACTTCAGGCGGTAGCCCTCCTCGCCCAGGGCGCTCTCCGCGGAGCTCAGCCGCAGCCGGATGGACTGCGGCGCGGGGCGCGTGGTGACGGGCAGGCCGTAGCCGGTGGACGGCCGGAGCACCTCTGCGAGGCGCTCCCCGACGGCCCGCGCCTCGGGCGTGGCGTCGGTCTGGATACGGGTCGCGGAGGTCAGGGTGTAGGGCGAGCCGGCCGGGCTCACGGAGGCGGGCGCCGGGATGATCTGACCGAGCGGCCGGACGGCGCCGGCGCGCTCTGCGGAGGCGGCAGTGGCCTGGCCGGCGGCCGCGGCGGAGGAGAGGGCGGCCGCCGTGACGAGCAGCAGCGAACCGAGCAGGCGGGGAAGCGGTCTGGGCTGACTCACAGGCTGGGGTCCCTTCGACGGGTCTCGTCTGTGCGCAGAGCAACCGGGCTGTCACCATGCGTACCTTGAGCCTCAACTGCGGTCAAGGTGTAGACCACTTACTCATCCCTGTGACAGAAGATTCCTCTTCGCGGCCGAAACCATCCGGAAGGATGCGAGTGCCCATCGACGGATGTGACCTATCCCCTGCCCGGAATCGGGCAGAATTCTTGCGAAGAGGAGCGTCCGCCCTCCAATATCTACGGGTGCTCGAACCTCGCCAGTCTGTGCGCCCGTCGCACGACGACCTCATCGACCACCTGGTGCGCAGCACCGCGCTCCAGCGCGGCGAGGCGGCCCGGGTGGTGCTCGATGTGCTGGCGTACTTCGACGAGACGACCGAGGAGTTCGTCCGCCGCCGCCACCGCGAACTGCAGTCGGGCGGCGCCGTGAACACCCAGATCTTCGAGCGGATCGCGGCCGAGCTGCCGCATCGCGCCGTGGCGCCGCCGGAGCTCTCGCTCCGCCAG
Source organism: Streptomyces sp. NPDC006283 (assembly GCF_040613325.1). Lineage (NCBI taxonomy): Bacteria > Bacillati > Actinomycetota > Actinomycetes > Kitasatosporales > Streptomycetaceae > Streptomyces > Streptomyces sp. NPDC006283. The sequence continues at coordinate 15,006 of NZ_JBEXRZ010000059.1, forward strand.
CTGCGTCGGATGGTCTACGGCTGAGCAGGCCACCGGGGCCGGGCACACCACTGATCTATGGAGGGGAAGAACCTTTATGTGCGGAATTGTCGGATACATCGGCAAGCGTGATGTGGCTCCGCTGCTGCTGGAAGGTCTGCAGCGGCTGGAGTACCGGGGATACGACTCGGCGGGCGTGGTGATCAACAGCCCCAAGTCCTCCGCACTGAAGATGGCCAAGGCCAAGGGCCGCGTCCGCGACCTCGAGGCCCGCGTCCCCAAGCGCTTCGCCGGCACCACCGGCATCGCACACACCCGCTGGGCCACCCACGGCGCCCCCAGCGACATCAACTCGCACCCGCACCTCGACGCCGAGAACAAGGTCGCCGTCGTCCACAACGGCATCGTGGACAACGCCGCCGAGCTGCGCGCCAAGCTGGAGACCGACGGCGTCGTCTTCGTCTCGGAGACCGACACCGAGGTCATCGTCCACCTCATCGCCCGCTCCCAGGCCACCACCCTGGAGGAGAAGGTCCGCGAGGCCCTCAAGGTGATCGAGGGCACGTACGGCATCGCCGTCATGCACGCCGACTTCGCCGACCGCATCGTGGTGGCCCGCAACGGCTCCCCGGTCGTCCTCGGCATCGGCGAGAAGGAGATGTTCGTCGCGTCCGACGTCGCCGCCCTGGTCGCCCACACCCGCCAGATCGTCACCCTCGACGACGGCGAGATGGCCACCCTCAAGGCCGACGACTTCCGCACGTACACGACCTCCGGCACCACGACCACCGCCACCCCGGAGACCGTGGAGTGGGAGGCCGCCTCCTACGACATGGGCGGCCACGACACGTACATGCACAAGGAGATCTGCGAGCAGCCCGACGCCGTGGACCGTGTGCTGCGCGGCCGTATCGACGACCGGTTCTCGACGGTGCACCTGGGCGGTCTGAACCTGGACGCCCGCGAGGCGCGCGGCATCCGCCGGGTCAAGATCCTCGGCTGCGGCACCTCGTACCACGCGGGCCTCATCGGCGCGGGCCTGATCGAGTCCCTGGCCCGTATCCCCGCCGACGCCGAGCCGGCCTCCGAGTTCCGCTACCGCAACCCGGTCGTGGACCCCGACACCCTCTACATCGCCGTCTCGCAGTCCGGCGAGACCTACGACGTGCTCGCCGCCGTCCAGGAGCTCAAGCGCAAGGGCGCCCGGGTCCTCGGTGTCGTCAACGTCGTCGGCTCGGCGATCGCCCGCGAGGCCGACGGCGGCACCTACGTGCACGCCGGCCCCGAGGTCTGCGTCGTCTCCACCAAGTGCTTCACCAACACCGTGGTGGCCTTCGCGCTGCTCGCCCTGCACCTGGGCCGCATCCGCGACCTGTCCGTCGCCGACGGCAAGCGGATCATCGAGGGGCTGCGCAGGCTGCCGGCCCAGATCAGCGAGATCCTCGAGTCCGAGGCCGAGATCAAGAAGCTGGCCGAGGTGTACGCGGACGCCAAGTCGATGATGTTCATCGGCCGGGTGCGCGGCTACCCGGTGGCGCTGGAGGCCTCCCTGAAGCTCAAGGAGATCTCCTACATCCACGCCGAGGCCTACCCGGCCTCCGAGCTGAAGCACGGCCCGCTCGCGCTGATCGAGCCCGCCCTGCCGACCGTCGCGATCGTGCCGGACGACGACCTGCTGGAGAAGAACCGCGCGGCGCTGGAGGAGATCAAGGCGCGCAGCGGCCGCATCCTCGCGGTCGCCCACCGCGAGCAGGAGAAGGCCGACCACACCATCGTGGTGCCGAAGAACGAGGACGAGCTGGACCCGATCCTGATGGGTATCCCGCTGCAACTCCTCGCCTACCACACCGCTTTGGCGCTGGGCCGGGACATCGACAAGCCCCGTAACCTCGCGAAGTCCGTGACGGTGGAGTAGCCGACCGACTCGGGTCGCTCCGCCACCCGCCCATGAGAACGCCCTCCGTGCGCGCCACCAGCGCATGGAGGGCGTTCCCTTTTCGTCGGCCGGCGCCACCCGGAGCGCCGGCCCTCGAGGCTGCCGTGAGACCTGAGTCGGCTCAGGGCCTCAGCCGGTGGCCGTCACTCCCCGGCGGCCGGCAGCGCGTCCGGTGAAGGTGGGCCACTTGGCGAGCGCCGCCGTCGCGCCGTACCAGGCCACCAGGCCTGCGACCGCACCGACCCAGCCGCCGGCCTTGGCCAGCCCTTCGTTGCCCGCGAAGGCGGCTATGCCGCCCAGCACCAGCGAGAGGCACAGCAGCCCGTACACACCCTGGCCGAGCACGCCGCTCCCTGAGGAGGCGGCGGTCAGGGTCAGTGCGAGCAGCGCCCACAGCAGCAGGAACAGTCCTGCGGCCTCGGCCGAGGTCTCACCGCCGACGGCGGTGCCCCAGGTGAACCAGAACGCGCCGAGACCGGCGAAGGCCGTGCCCGAAGCGCCGTTGCCCGCGCGGAACTCGAGCAGACCGACGATGAAGAGCGCCACTCCGCCGACCCAGGTCGCGAGTGCGGCCGCGTCGGCCGCCGTCACGTTGTCGATCACGCCGGTGTTGCCGACGCCGAACGCCAACAGGGTCAGTCCGAGGGCGAGATGGCCGAGAGTAGAAGTAGAACCAGCGCTTCCCGCAGAGACGTCTTTGTCCACGGCGGGCTCCCTTCCTGTCCTGTGCAGTTGTGCTGCAGTGCTGCTTCCCAGGACCGGTATGTACCCTTCACAAGCGCACAATCCACCTGCTACGGACGGGTAGATTTCCCTGTGCACCAAGGAAGTTGACGCCGCCTCATCGGAAGCGCCTCACGGGAAGCGGAAGGGCCCGCGCCGTCGGACGCCTACGGGATGACGACGACCGGGCGCTGCGCGCGCTTCGCGAGCCGCCCCGCGACCGAGCCGAAGAGCCGCCCGACGATGCCGTGCGTGGACCCGACCACGATCGCGTCGGCCGAGTACTCACGGCCGACCTCTTCGAGTTCATGACAGATGTCGCCGCCGCGCTCGACCAGGATCCACGGGACCTCACTGAGGTAGTCCGCGCAGGCCAGCTCCAGACCGAGGACCTCGGTGCGGTGGTCGGGCACGTCCACGAAGACGGGCGGCTCGCAGCCGGCCCAGACCGTGGTCGGCAGGCGGTTGGCCACATGGACGATGATCAGACCGGAACCGGTCCGTCTCGACATACCAATGGCGTATGCAAGCGCTCGCTCACTGGAGGTCGATCCGTCGAAACCGACGACGACTCCGTGCCGGAAGGCGGGATCGCAGGAATGGCGTGCTTCTTCAGCCGCCCGCAGGTCCGACAGTGGATCGGCTACCTGCTTGCGGTCCGCGGGTTCGGGGATTTCGTGACCGGCCATCGGTGTCTCGGCGAAGGAGGTCCTCTGTTGAGGGATCGACTCAGGAAGTACGTCGGGTGACTGGATAGTGGAGCGGTGTCCGGGAATCGTCTTCCCAACCCCATACCCCAAGGGTACGGCGGCACTCCTCTCCTGCCCAGGGCCTGCGGCCCCGTCCGCGACATCCCAGGGAGCATGCCCGAGCGCGCCCAGGATCGCAATGGCGCTTGGCCACTACAGCCGTCCGGCCGCCGACAGGTGACCGGAAGGCCCCGGTACTCGTTGGCCACGGGTCACCCCGCCGCCCCCAGGAGCTTTCGTGCCCGCACGACCCGCGCGCCCCACCCGCCCGGCACGACCCCCACGCCCGACGCGACCCGCACGCCCCGCAGGACCCAGCCACCCCATGCGACCCGCCCGCCCGGCATCGCGGCCCGGACCCGCCGCCTCGCCCCACCGCTCCCCCGGCCCTTCCTCCCGGCCCTCCGACCCGGCGGGCGACGTCGTCCGCTGGGCGGCGTTCAGCTGCCTGCTGGTGCCCGTCGTGCTGGTCGTCTACGGGACGTCCGTCGGCGGAGCCGCCCTCGCGGCCCTCGGCCTCGCCGCCGTGACCGCCGCGTGCCGGGTGCTGATGCGCCTCTCGGAGCGGACGGCGGCCCGGTGCCGCGTCCAGGACGGCCGGCCACCCGGAGGGCATCGTTCCCGTACCGTCCCGGGGGCGCGCCGCGGCGCCCGCCACGGCATCGTGAGCGCGCCCGGCGACTGACGGTTTCGCTCACCCGCCACCGAATGTTTTCAGCCAACTTCCCTACAGTGGCCGGTGCTTGTCGAAATGGCCTGCCAACCCCCTTGTCACCAGGGAGGAAAGGCCCGAAGACGGCTCCCGCACCCTACGGGGACGGGCCATGCCCGTGAGGCGCACTTCCCTGCGGGCCCCACGAGTGGAACGCTTCGTGATCGAATGCATCGCGCCAAGTTGCCATGTCGACATAGCGGGGCATCCCGAACTTGTCACGCCGGCGCCACGGGACGCAGTAGATTCGATCATGAGTATCGAAGGCCGGGGGACTCGTGCAGAACCGAGGGGAAACGTGCAGGAGCGAAAGGCCCGAAACGAACGGGGAGACGCGTACTTCGAGGGGGGTTTAGCGTCATGAGTCAGGAATCCGTCGCACCGGAGACGGCACGGAAGCTGTCCGGGCGCCGGCGGCGCGAAGTCGTCGCTGTGCTGCTGTTCAGCGGCGGCCCTATTTTCGAGAGTTCCATCCCGCTTTCGGTGTTCGGAATTGACCGTCAGGACGCCGGAGTACCCCGCTACCGCCTGCTCGTGTGCGGTGGCGAGGACGGACCGCTGCGGACGACCGGCGGCTTGGAACTGACCACGCCGTACGGCCTCGAGGCGATCAGCAGAGCGGGCACCGTCGTGGTGCCGGCCTGGCGCTCGATCACCTCGCCGCCACCGCCGGAAGCGCTCGACGCGCTGCGCCGGGCACACGAGGAAGGCGCCCGCATCGTCGGCCTGTGCACCGGGGCGTTCGTCCTGGCCGCGGCCGGCCTGCTCGACGGGCGCCCCGCCACGACGCACTGGATGTACGCGCCGACCCTGGCGAAGCGCTACCCGTCCGTCCATGTGGACCCGCGTGAGCTGTTCGTCGACGACGGCGATGTGCTCACGTCCGCGGGCACGGCGGCCGGAATCGACCTCTGCCTCCACATAGTGCGCACCGACCACGGCACGGAGGCAGCCGGAGCGCTCGCCCGCAGGCTCGTCGTACCACCGCGTCGCACCGGCGGTCAGGAGCGCTATCTCGACAGGTCTTTACCCGAGGAAATCGGCTCGGACCCGCTGGCCGAGGTCGTCTCCTGGGCGCTGGAACACCTCCACGAGCAGTTCGACGTGGAGACGCTGGCCGCGCGTGCGTACATGAGCAGACGCACCTTCGACCGGCGGTTCCGTTCGCTGACCGGCTCCGCGCCCCTGCAGTGGCTGATCACCCAGCGGGTGCTGCAGGCCCAGCGGCTGCTCGAGACCTCCGACTACTCGGTCGACGAGGTCGCGGGCCGGTGCGGCTTCCGGTCCCCGGTGGCTCTGCGCGGCCACTTCCGGCGGCAGCTGGGATCCTCCCCGGCCGCGTACCGGTCCGCGTACCGTGCCCGGCGCCCTCAGGGGGAGCCGGACAGGAACGCGATGGTGGAGCAGGTCGTGCCCGCCCAGGCGGGGCCGGGGGCAAGACGTGCCCCGGTGGGACCGGCAGGGGCGCCGGCCATGGCGTCGGCGGCCGCGGAGCTGGGCAGACCGGTTCCGGAGGCGTACGCGGCGGGCCACGGCCGAGCCGGACTGCCGGGTCAGCGGAGCGCGCCCTGAGAGCGGAGCCCTCCCGAGGGGACGTCGTTGTTCGCGGGAGCCATAAGGTAGGACGCATGAACGATCGCATGGTGTGGATCGACTGCGAGATGACCGGGCTCTCGTTGACGAACGACGCACTCATCGAGGTGGCCGCGCTGGTCACCGACTCGGAACTGAACGTGCTCGGTGACGGGGTGGACATCGTGATCCGCCCGCCGGACGCGGCGCTCGAGACGATGCCCGAGGTGGTGCGCCAGATGCACACCGCCTCGGGCCTCCTCGACGTCCTGGCGAGCGGCACGACGCTCGCGGACGCCGAGGAGCAGGTCCTCGCCTACGTACGCGAGCACGTCAAGGAGCCCGGCAAGGCTCCCCTGTGCGGGAACTCGGTCGGCACCGACCGCGGCTTCCTGCTGCGCGACATGCCGACGCTGGAGAGTTACCTCCACTACCGGATCGTCGATGTCTCCTCGGTCAAGGAACTGGCCCGCCGCTGGTACCCGAGGGCGTACTTCAACAGTCCGGAGAAGAACGGCAACCACCGGGCGCTGGCGGACATCCGCGAGTCGATCGTCGAGCTGCGCTACTACCGGGACGCGGTCTTCGTCCCGCAGCCCGGCCCGGACTCGGAGACCGCGAAGACCATCGCGGCCAAGTACGTGCTGCCCGCCGAGTAGCACGGGCGGCCGTACCGTCCGGAAACCTGGGCGCGAGCACCCTCTCGGACCCTGTACACTTTTTCTCGGCCGGTCGGGAAAAAGACCGGTCGTGGTGGGTATAGCTCAGCTGGTAGAGCACCTGGTTGTGGTCCAGGATGTCGCGGGTTCGAGTCCCGTTACTCACCCTGAACGATCAAGGGCCCCGGTCTTCGGACCGGGGCCCTTGGTGTGTGCGGGCCCTGGATGCCCATGGAGCCCTTGACGTGTACGGGCCCTGGATGTCTACCGGGAGCCCTTGACGTGTACGGGGCCGGCCGGTGCCGGCCCGGTCACGACGCCTGAGCGCCGCCACCGGTCACGACGACTCCCGCACCACCAGCTCCGTCGGGAGCACGATCTGGGGACGCCGCGACGACCGCTCCGCGATCTCCTGGAGCAGCACCCGGACCATGGTGCGGCCCATCTCCTCCGTCGGCTGGCGCACGCTGGTGAGCGGCGGGTCCATATGGCGGGCCACCGCCGAGTCGTCGAAGCCGACGAGCGCCACATCGTCCGGTGTACGGCGGCCCGACTCGCGCAGCACCTGCCGGGCACCCGACGCCATGACGTCGGAGGCGGCGAAGACCGCGTCCAGGTCCGGGCGGTCCTCGAGCAGAGCGCGCATCGCGAGCCGGCCGCCCTGCTCGGTGAAGTCGGCCACGGCCGTCAGGCGCGGATCGGCGTCCAGCCCCGCGTCGGCGACCGCGGAGCGGTAGCCGTCCAGCCGGCGCTGCGCGCCGTACACGTCGAGGGGGCCGGTGATCGTCGCGATCGTGCTGCATCCTCGGGCCGCAAGGTGCGCGACGGCTTCCCGTGCGCCTGTGAAGTTGTCGGAGTCGACCGCGGCCAGCGTCTCGTCCGCCGAGCGGCGGCCGCTGATCACCACCGGCATGGACAGCTGTTCCAGCAGGTCGGGCAGCGGGTCGCCCGCGTGCATCGACACCAGCAGCACGCCGTCGACGCGGTGCGCCGCCAAGTACTGGGCGAGTCTTTTGCGTTCGCGGTCGCCGCCGGCAAACGTGAGGAGCAGTTGCATCTCCGTGTCGGCGAGGGCCGCTCCGACGCCGCGGACCATGTCGGAGAAGTACGGCTCGGCGAAAAAACGGTCCTCCGGTTCCGGGACGACAAGCGCGATCGCGTCCGTACGGTTGCCGGCGAGCGCGCGCGCCGCCCGGTTGGGCACGTAGCCCAGCTCCGCGACGGCCGCCTCGACCAGCGCTCGGGTCTCCTCACTGACCCGCGGGGAACCGTTGATCACGCGGGAGACCGTGCCACGCCCCACGCCTGCCCGGGCGGCGACCTCCTCGAGGGTCGGCCGGCCGGTGCCCCGCTCCCCGCTGCCGGTACGGATGGTCCGAGACATCGCGTCCGCCTACCCAAGGCTGTCCAGGCTGTCCAGGCGGAGAACATAACGTGCCGGGTCCCTTGACACCCCCTCCAGGAGCGGCCAACCTGACACATCATCGATGGGAGCGCTCCCATGCACCGCTTCCACGCTCCCGCAGGATCCGCACCCCACCACTCCTGACGTGGGCACGGCAGCCGTGCTAGAAGTACGGATCCGACGCAGGAGCGGCCGGGGGCGGCACGTGAGGGGCAGGGGTGGCGAACACCCCCGAAGGAGGACGCAATGCGCAGGACAGCAATCCTCGCGGTCGTCGCCGCGCTCGGCGCCGGGCTGCTCGCCGGCTGTGCCGAGGACGGCGAAGAACCCACCGGCAGCTCCTCCGGCAACGGGGGCGGCAAGGGGAGAACCACCCTCACCGTCGGCGTCTTCGGAGCCTTCGGCCTCAAGGAGGCGGGGCTGTACGAGGAGTACATGAAGCTCCACCCGGAGATCCGGATCGAGCAGACGTCGATCGAACGGAACGAGAACTACTACCCGCAGCTGCTCACCCATCTCAGCAGCGGCAGCGGGCTCGCCGACATCCAGGCGGTCGAAGTCAACAACATCGCCGAGATCACCGCCACGCAGGCGGACCGGCTGGTCGACCTCGGCAAGGCCGAGGATGTCGCCAAGGACACGTTCCTCGACTGGAAGTGGTCCCAGGCCACCACCAAGGACGGCAGGACGGTCGGGCTCGGCACCGACATAGGCCCGCAGGGCATCTGCTACCGCAAGGACCTCTTCGAGAAGGCCGGACTGCCCACCGACCGCGAGGCGGTCGGTGAACTGTGGGCCGGCGACTGGAAGAAGTTCCTGGAGGCGGGCAAGAAGTACCAGGCCGCGGCGCCGGACGGGACTTCGTTCGTCGACTCGGCGTCGGGGGTGATGGCGGCCATCACCGGCAGCAACGAGAAGCGCTTCTACGACGAGAACGGGGAGATCATCTACAAGACCAACCCGGCCGTGAAGGAAGCCTGGGACACCGCCGCCGAATTCGCGACGGAGAAACTGACCGCCAGGCTCCAGCAGTTCACCCCGTCATGGGACCAGGGCTTCTCCAACGGCGCTTTCGCGACCGTCTCCTGCCCCGCCTGGATGCTCGGCTACATCCAGGACAAGGCCGGAGACGCCGGCAAGGGCAAGTGGGACGTGGCCGCGGCACCCAGGCCCAGCAACTGGGGCGGCTCCTTCCTGATCGTTCCCGAGGCCGGCCGGAACAAGACGGAGGCGGCGAAGCTCGCGGCCTGGCTGACCGCTCCCGAGCAGCAGGCGAAGCTCTTCGGCAAGCGCGGCAGCTTCCCGAGCGCCAAGGCGGCCTACTCGCTTCCGGCCGTCGCCGCCGCCGCGCACCCGTACTTCGGGGGCGCCCCCATCGGCCGGATCTTCTCCGAGGCGGCCGAGGGAGTCCCGGTGCAGATCGTCGGCCCGAAGGACCTGGTCATCGCGCAGAACCTGGCGGACATCGGCATGCTGCAGGTCGACCAGAAGGGCCGGACCCCCGAACAGGGCTGGGACGCGGCGACGAAGGCGATCGACAACGCGCTGGACCAGTGAGCCGTGCAGCGACGCGCACCTGACCTGACCGCCCGGCGCTCCCGCCGCTACCGGCGTGATGTGAGGTGGAGCCCGTACGCCTTCGTCGCACCGTTCTTCGTCTTCTTCCTCGCCTTCGGCCTCTTCCCGCTGCTCTACACCGGGTGGGCGTCGCTGCACCGGGTGGAACTGACGGCACCCACCGACATGGAGTGGGTCGGGCTGCGCAACTTCTCACGGCTCCTCGAGGACGAGTTCTTCTGGAACGCGCTGAAGAACACCGTCACCATCGGGCTGATGTCCACCGTGCCGCAGCTGCTCATCGCCCTCGGCATCGCGCATCTGCTCAACTACCGGCTGCGTGGCTCGATGTTCTTCCGCGTCGCCGTCCTCACCCCGTACGCGACGTCCGTCGCCGCCGCGACCCTCGTCTTCGTGCTGCTCTTCGGCCGTGACTACGGAATGATCAACTGGGCGCTGGGCATGGCCGGCATCGACGGCGTCGACTGGCAGAACGGCCGGTGGACCTCGCAGCTGGCGGTCTCGACGATCGTGATCTGGCGTTGGACGGGCTACAACGCGCTGATCTATCTGGCGGCCATGCAGGCGATCCCGAACGACCTGTACGAGTCGGCGGCACTGGACGGGGCCAACCGCTGGCAGCAGTTCATCCATGTCACGGTGCCCTCGCTGCGCCACACGATCCTGTTCACCTGTGTGGTCTCGACGATCGGGGCGACGCAACTGTTCGGCGAGCCCCTGCTGTTCAACGGCGGCGGGGGCGCGACGGGCGGTCCGGACCATCAGTTCCAGACGCTCGGCCTCTATCTGTACGAGCAGGGCTGGGTGAACCTGCACCTCGGCCGTGCCTCCGCGATCGCCTGGGCGATGTTCCTGATCCTGCTGATCATCGGCGCGGTGAACTGGCTGATCACTCGCCGTCTGAGCAAGAGCACGTGAGGGGGACGACATGACCGACACCGCACGCGCCGGCGGTGCCGAGCAGGCAGCACGGGCCACGGCAGCCGCAGACACCGAGCGGGCCGAAGGCGCCGAGCGCACCGGAGGGACCCGGCGCGGGCGACGCGCCGGGCGTCCGGGACGGCAGTTCCACGGCGGCCGGATCGCCTACGCCGTCCTGATCGTGTTCACCGCCGGCTCCCTCTTTCCGCTCGTGTGGACGGCGATCGCGGCCTCACGTACCAACACCCGTCTCGCGCAGACTCCCCCGCCGTTCTGGTTCGGCGGCAATCTCTTCAAGAACCTCGAGATCGCCTGGACCGACGCCAACATGGGCGTCGCCCTGCTCAACACCACGATCGTCGCCGGCTCCGTCGCCACGGGGACCGTTCTCTTCTCCACGCTCGCCGGGTTCGCGTTCGCCAAACTGCGCTTCCGGCTGAAGAACACACTGCTGCTGCTGGTGATCGGCACGATGATGGTGCCGCCGCAGCTCAGCGTCGTACCGCTGTACATGCTGATCGCCGAACTGTCCTGGACCGACCAGCTGCAGTCCGTCATCCTGCCCACCCTGGTCAGTGCCTTCGGGGTGTTCTTCATGCGGCAGTATCTGACGGAGGCGCTGCCGAGCGAACTGGTCGAGGCCGCCCGGGTCGACGGCGCGAGCAGCCTTCGCGTGGTGTGGCACATCGTCTTCCCCGCCGCACGACCCGCGATGGCCGTCCTGGGCATGCTCACGTTCGTGATGGCCTGGAACGACTTCTTCTGGCCGATCCTCGCCCTGACCCAGAACGGCAACCCGACCGTCCAGGTGGCGCTGACCGGCCTGGGGCGCGGCTACATCCCCGACCAGTCCGTGATCATGGCGGGCGCCCTCCTCGGGACCCTGCCGCTGCTGATCGCCTTCGTCGTCTTCGGCAAGCAGATCGTCGGCGGCATCATGCAGGGCGCGGTCAAGGGCTGACCCCTGCTCCCGGCCCCCTGCCCCCGGCCTCCTGGCCCCATCACCCCGCTCCATCACCCGTCGTTCACGCACACCTTGGGAGTTCCGGCATGTCCGTAACCTTTCCGCACGGCTTCCTGTGGGGCACCGCCACCGCCGCGTACCAGGTCGAAGGCGCGGTACGGGAAGGCGGCCGCACCCCCTCCATCTGGGACACCTTCAGCCACACCCCCGGCAAAGTGCTGGGCGGCGACACCGGGGACACCGCGGTCGACCACTTCCACCGCCGCGCCGAGGACGTGGCGCTGATGGCGGACCTCGGGGTGGGCGCGTACCGCTTCTCCGTCTCCTGGCCCCGAGTGCAGCCCACCGGCCGCGGGCCGGCCGTGCAGCGTGGCCTCGACTTCTACCGGGCACTCGTCGACGACCTGCTGGAACACGGCATCCAGCCGGCGCTGACCCTCTACCACTGGGATCTGCCCCAGGAGCTCGAGTCCGCGGGCGGCTGGCCCGAGCGTGAGACCGCCCACCGCTTCGCCGACTACGCGCAGCTCGTCGCCGAGGCCCTCGGCGACCGCGTCGAGATGTGGTCCACCCTCAACGAGCCCTGGTGCAGTGCCTTCCTGGGCTACGCCTCCGGGGTCCACGCCCCCGGCCGCACCGACCCGCTCGCCGCCCTGCGGGCCGCCCACCACCTCAACCTCGGCCACGGTCTGGCCGTGCAGGCGCTGCGCGGTGCGCTGCCCCGCCGCGCACGGATCGGGATCAGCCTCAACCCGAGCGTCGTCAGGGCCCGTACCGAGAGCCCCGGGGATCTGGACGCCTGCCGCCGCATCGACGCGCTCGCCAACCGGATCTTCTCGGGCCCGCTGCTGAGGGGCGCGTATCCGGACGACCTCCGTGCGGACACCGCGTCGCTCACCGACTGGGGCTTCGTCAAGGACGGCGACCTCTCCGCGATCGGCAGGCGGCTGGACTGGCTCGGGCTGAACTACTACGCCCCCGCCGTCGTCTCCGCCTCGGACGGCAGCCCCGCCCACGGCAACGACGGGCACGCCTCCGCCGAGTACTCGCCCTGGCCGGCCGCCGACTCGGTCTCCTTCCACCAGCCGCCCGGCGAGCGCACGGAGATGGGCTGGAGCGTCGATCCGTCCGGCCTGTACGACCTGCTGATGCAGTACACCCGCGAGGCACCCGGCCTGCCGCTGATGATCACCGAGAACGGTGCGGCGTACGACGACGAGCCGGCCGCCGACGGCACGGTCCACGACCCGGACCGCATCCGCTACCTGCACGGCCACCTCACCGCCGTCCACCGGGCGATCTCGGACGGGGCCGATGTCCGCGGGTACTTCCTGTGGTCCCTCCTCGACAACTTCGAGTGGTCCTACGGGTACAGCAAGCGCTTCGGTGCCGTGTACGTCGACTACGCCACCCGCTCGCGCACGCCGAAGACGAGCGCCCACTGGTACGGCCGACTGGCCCGCACAGGGGTCCTGCCGGAGGCCACGGGGGCGGTCCCGGCCCCCGAGTGACCGGACGGCGGGATGTCCGGCCTGCCGGGCCGATGATTGGACCGCGGGAGTACAGGGGCGCGCCCCGGCCGGGTGGGAGTGGGGGGTTCGCCCGGCCGGGGCGCTGCAGGGGGAGGGCCTACTTGTACGCCGAGAACGCCTTCGTGAAGGCCAGCGGCTCCTGCAGGATCGAACTGCACGTGGCGTCCGCCGCCGGCTTCTCCCCGCCCGCGCACTGCTTGTCCCGCGTCGAGGACCACATCGAGAGCCAGCCCAGGTTCTTCGACGTGGCGAACTCCACCAGCTGCGTGGCGTCCTCGACCTTGAAGATCTCGGTGACCACGTCGTTCACGCCGATCATCGGCGTGACGGCGACCGTCTTCCACGCGGCCGAGTCGGACAGGCCGAGCACACCCTTGATCTGGGCCTGCGTCGCCGTGGCCGCCTGGATCGCGTACTCGCCCATGTCACCGCTGTACGCCGGGCCGTAGTCCATCGCCATGATGTTGACCGCGTCGACACGGACGCCGTTCTTCTTGGCGTCGGCGAGGAGGTCGACGCCGGGCTGGGTCAGCCCCTCCGGCATGACGGGCAGAGTGAAGGAGACGTTCAGGTCCGGGTGGGACTTCTGCAGCTGAGCGATGGCCTGCGAGCGGCGCGAGTTCGCGGCGGTGTCGGGCAGCGCCGCACCCTCGATGTCGAAGTCGACCTTGGTCAGCGAGTAGGTGTCGACCACCGTGCCGTACGCCTTCGCCAGGTCGTCGGCGGACGAGCAGTTCAGCGCCAGTTCGCGACCCGCCGCACCGCCGAAGGAGACACGGACGTCGCCGCCCTTGGCGCGCAGCGCGCCGATCTGGGAGGCGACCTTGTCGTCGGCCAGTCCGGTGACGCCGCCCCAGAGTGGAGCGCAGCTGCCGCCGGAGGTGATGAAGGCGAGGTTGAACTCCTTGACGCCGGTCTTCTCCGCCGTGTCGAGCATGTCGTAGGCCGGGTACAGCGAGGTGTCGATGTACGGGGCGTACCGGGCGGCCGCGCCGGGCTTCGGGGTCTGCGTCTGGGTCGTGGTGGGCGTCGGAGTCGGCGTGGACGTCGACGGGGACGAGGGTGAGGACGACGCCGTCGGCGTCGGTGTGGGAGTGGGCTGCTCCGTGGGCCGGCCGGTCGGCTGCGGTGTGGCGCCGCCGTCGGCCGAACACTTGACCTCGTTGATGAGACAGGAGGTCGGGTCGGCGGCCTTGCCGCTCGCGGTGGTGACGAAGCCGACGGTGACGGACGCGCCGGGGGCGAGGCTCTTGTTCCAGCTCGCGGGCTTCACCGTGATGTGCTGCCCCTCGGTGGTGTGCTCGCCGTTCCACAGCGAGCCGATCTTCGTCCCGGCGGGCAGGTCGAACTCCAGCGTCCAGTCCGTCTGTGCCTTGCCGGTCTCGTTGGTGATGACGTACTGGCCGGTGTAGCCGCCGTCCCAGGCGCTGGTCCTGGTGTATGCGGCGCCGACGGCCGCGGCCTGGGCGGTGCCGGTGAGAACGATCGCCGCGCCGCCGATCACCGCGGTCACGACGACCGCGCCGATCGCCTTCGTTGTGACGCTCGCCCTGCGCCGGTGCGTGCTGCTGCCCATCGCGTGCCTGCCTCTGCAAAACGGAAGTCGGGGGGTGGTGCGCTGCACGCTAGCGACACGGAAACGGACAAATGACCGAACATGGACGGCGGTCGGGCTTTTTAGGGCGGGCTTAAGGAAGGCATCGGCAGCGATTAATGCTCAAGGCCCGACGGGTCGCGCCTGCTTCGTCCGAGCGCTGCCTTGCGGCGGCGTCCGACCCGCCCGCGGTGCCCGCTCCTGCGCTCGGCGCGGGACGCCTCGCGGGGGTCGAGACCGATCCAGATCCGTACCTCGGTGCCGCCGAGCACCGAGGAGCCGATCCGTACGTCTCCGCCGGTCGACTCCGCGACCCGGCGCACGATGTCCAGTCCCAGACCCGTCGAGCCGTCCCTGGCACCGCTGTTGCCGCGGGCCATCGCGGCGGCCGGATCGGCGATACCGGGACCGGCGTCCGAGACCAGCACGATGACGGCGTCGTCCCCGTTGTGCACGTCGACGGAGAACGCCGTGCCCTCGGGCGTGTGACGGAAGACGTTGCCGAGCAACGCGTCGAGCGCCGCGGCCACTTCGGGGCGGGCGACCGGGATGCGGACGGGCCTGTCGACACCGGCGAGCCGCACCTTGCGACCCTCGTCCTCCGCGAGCGCCGACCAGAAACCCATCCGCTCCCGCACCACTTCGGAGACGTCGCAGCCGGCGCCGGGGCCGGTCGCCGCCGTCTGCGGCTTGGCTTCGCGGGCGGTGCGGATGATCGTGTCGACCTCACGTTCCAGCTGCGCGACGGCCGCCCGGGTCTGCTCGGCGGCGGCGCTCTCACCGAGCGACGCGGCGTTCAGCCGCAGCACGGTCAGCGGGGTGCGCAGCCGGTGCGAGAGGTCGGCGGCCAGTTCACGCTCGTTGGCGAGGAGCTGGACGACCTGGTCGGCCATGGAGTTGAACGCGACGGCCGCGGAGCGCAGTTCGGGCGGGCCCTCCTCGGGGACGCGCGCCCCGAGCTTGCCCTCGCCCAGGTCGTGCGCGGCGCCCGCGAGCCGCTGTGCCGGCTGCACCATCCGTACGCCGAGGCGGTCGGCGACCGCGACCGAGCCGACGATCAGCGCGACACCCACGCCCGCGAGAACGAGCCAGGCGGTGTCCACGCCGTTGGAGACCTCGCCCTCGGGTACGAAGATCTCGACGACGGCGATCTGGCCGGTGCCGATCGCGGTCGGCTGCAGCAGCGCGGACCCGCCGGACACCTCGGTGATCGAGGCGCGGCCGATCCGCTCGACGGTCTCCAGGTCCTTGCGCGCCGCACGGCGGGTGCCTATCTCCAGTGGCACACTGCCCGCTTCACCGGTCGCCGGGATGTGCACGGCCATCCGGCCGACCGCTCCGGCGGGTGTGGACTCGACGGCACGCTCCAGCGGGCGGCGTTCCGTGGTCACGGTCAGGGTGGGGCCGATCGTCGCGGCCTGCCGCTCCGCGTTGGAGAAGGCGCGATCGCGGGCCATCTCCTTGATGACCATGCCCAGTGGCAGCGCGAACGCGAGCACGACCATCACCGTGACGGCCAGGGAGACCTTGACGAGTGCCCATCTCATGGCCGGTGTCCGTTCGGCTGTCCGTCCGCCTGCCCGCCCGGCGGCTCGAGTTTCACCCCGACTCCGCGCAGCGTGTGGAGGTAGCGCGGCCGTGCCGCCGTCTCGCCGAGTTTGCGGCGCAGCCAGCTGAGATGGACGTCGATGGTCTGGTCGTCGCCGTAGCTCTGCTGCCAGACCTCGGCCAGCAGTTCCTTGCGGGGCACGACCACGCCGGGCCGCCCGGCGAGGAAGGCCAGCAGGTCGAACTCCCTGCGGGTGAGGTCGAGCCGGTGGCCGTCCAGCTCGGCCTGTCTGCGCAGCGGGTCGATGGACAGGCCGCCGACCTGGATCACTCGCGAGGGGGACGTCTCGTCGGCCGAGGAGCGGGAACGGCGCAGAACGGCCGACATCCTGGCCGACAGGTGTTCCGGTGAGAAGGGCTTGGTGAGGTAGTCGTCGGCGCCGTCGTTGAGCAGCCGCACGATCTCCGCCTCGTCGTCCCGCGCTGTGGCGATGATCACGGGTACGTCGGTGATGCCGCGGAGCATCTTGAGCGCTTCCGCGCCGTCCAGATCGGGCAGCCCGAGGTCAAGAATGACCACGTCGAACCGGATATGGGCCACTTCGCGCAGCGCCTCGAGGGCGGTGCCGACGCTCCGTACCGTGTGGGAGGCCTCGGTCAGGTGCCTGATGAGGGCGGAGCGCACGAACTGGTCGTCCTCGACCACGAGCACACTTGGCATGGGCGGCACCGTACGCCATCCGGAGTACGCCGGTCCTGTCCGGGACAAGTCCGGGGCGGGTGGTGCACTATGGCCCGGATGCATCGAGGACTCGTACATGCCATGGCGTGGTCGCTGTCCACCGGCGCGGCGGTGACGCTGTCGTGGTGGGGCGTCCACGCGGTCATGGCCGGCACCGCGTACGACCGGCCGCGTGCCCTTCCGATCACGGCACAGAATTCGACGGCGCAGGCCGCGAAGCCGCAGGAGTCGTCGACGCGAGCACCGAAGAGCCCGACGGCGTCCCCGTCACCGAGCAGGTCGCCGTCGGCCGGCGCTTCGCCGTCGACGTCGAAGCCCAAGCCGCCGTCACCCGCCCCTTCGGCCTCCTACTCCGCCGAGTCGGGAAACGTGAAGGGCTACAACGTCAAGGGCGGCCGGGTCGTCTTCGACATCGGCGACAGCTCGGCGGAGCTGGTCTCGGCGACGCCTGCGGCCGACTGGCAGATGCAGGTGTGGAAGCAGCCGACATGGATCCGGGTGACGTTCACCCAGGACGGCCACGAGGTGTCGGTGTTCTGCACCTGGAACGGCCATCCCCCGATGGTCCAGTTCGACGAACGCTAGGGCCTCCCGGCAGGCTTTGCCCTGTCGCGCAGACACGGCCCGTCACGGCACCGGCACGTGCCCGCTTCACTCACCGGAAGGTGGCGGGCGGGGGAACGGGCGACGGCTTGGCGCTCAGGTCCGTCACCGGCAGCGCCCCACCGGTGAAGTCGGCCAGCGCCCGCCCGTGTTCGACGCGCCCGGCGTACGGGTCGCTCGCGACGCGGCGGGTGAGTTCGGCGACCGGCAGCTCCGCATCCGACGCCAGCAGCACGGCATTGCCGAAGCGGCGGCCGCGCAGCACGGTCGGGTCGGCGGCGAGCGCGAGCTCCGGGAAGACGGCGGCGGCAGTGGCGATCTGGGCCCGCAGATGCGTGAGCGGCGGCCCGTCGGCGAGGTTCGCGGCGTAGTAACCGCCGGGTCTCATCGCCCTGCGCACCTCCGCGAGGAACTCCGTGCTGGTCAGATGCGCGGGAGTGCGCGCGCCGCTGAACACGTCCGCGACGACGAGGTCGGCCCAGCCGTCGGGCACCTTCGCGAGCCCCGCACGGGCGTCCGCCGACCTGACCCGTATGCGCGCGCCGGGATCCAGTGGGAGCTGCGCGCGGACGAGTTGGACGAGTGCGGCGTCCAACTCGACGATCTGCTGGGTGGACCGAGGACGGGTCGAGGCGACGTAACGGGCGAGGGTGAAGGCACCGCCGCCGAGGTGCACGACCTTCAGGGGACGGCCGGGCGGGGCGGCGAGATCCACGGCGTGGCCCAGCCTGCGCTGATACTCGAACGACAGATGGCCCGGATCGTCGAGATCCACGTGCGACTGGGGCGCCCCGTCGATGAGGAGCGTCCACGCCCGTGGGCGTTCCCGGTCGGGTATCAGCTCCGCGAGCCCGCCGTCCACGGCGGCGACGACGGCCTCCGCCGCACCGCCGCCCCTCCGCCTGCTCTTCGCCACACGTCCAGTATCGCCCGCCGCCGGTGCACCCGCCGCACCCGCCCGGCGGCGTAGCGTCGCAGAGGTCCAGGGCAGAGCCCCCCATGTCGGAGCAGCTCGCACGGGAGCGTCGGGGCCGCCCGGCGAAGAAGGTCAGCGGCAGTTGTCGGCGGCCTCGATCAGGCGAGCGGCCTCGCCCAGCGCCTCGCGCAGGACGACCGGGTCCGTGACGGTGCCCGCTTCGGTGTTCGGCGGCAGCAGCCAGCCGGAGCCGGTGACCGGCGGCTCTGCGGGGATGCGCAGACCACGGCCGGCCGTCTGCGTACACGCGCTGCCCGGCACGTCCCATGCGTCGGCCGTGCCCGGCGGGACGAGGAAGCCGAGGGTGTCGCACGCCCCGTCGTGAAGCACCGGCCCCACCGCCGGCGCGGCGGCACGGCGCAGGATGTCCACCGCCTCGAGCCCCTGCCGGGCGGGGACGGTCACCAGGTCGCACGGCTCCACGGGGCCGAGGGCGCCGGAAGGGGGCGGTGCGCTGCTGTCCGGGGTGGGCCAGTGTCCGGCCGTGGTCGCGGGCGTCGCAGACATCGCGGCGGGCGTCGCACTGCTCTCCATGCCGACCTCCAACAAGGGGATCCCCTCCTCGCTCGAGTGGAGACACGAAAAGGCGCCTCCGTACGGTTCAACGCCCGTGCGCGTCAAGGGCTACGGCGGCAGGCCGCCGCAAAGGATGGCAGTTCATGGCAGATCGCCGCCGAGATGTCCCTTTTGTAGTCAAACCCTGCGTGAGTGCCGCGTCACAGCAGGTACGTTCTTGCCCCGCCGGAACACGGCCGCACCAAGAGAGGGCTCGGCCATGGCGTCATCGTCAAAGGCTCCACCGGTCCCACCGGTTCCCAACCTGGCTTTCCGCCGGCTGCGCGGACAGCGCTCGCCGGGTGAGTTCGCGACGGCCGTACGCCGGGCCGCTCGCGAGATCGGTGAGCAGGTCTCCTGCGACGCCCGTTACATCGGCCGCGTGGAATCGGGCGAGATCCGGTGCCCCAACTACGCGTACGAGCGGGTGTTCCTGCACATGTTCCCCGGTCTGGCGCTGACGGACCTGGGCTTCACCGCCCGGGAACACGTGCGGGGGCGGGGGGCCGGCAGGCAGGCCGGATCCGCATCACCGCAACCGCCGGACCGGGCACCGGATCCGGCCCGACCGAACCACCATCCCTGCTGCCCGTTCCACCTCGGCAGCGGCGGAAGTGACAGCAACGAGGAGAGCGACGTGCTGCGTCGCGCATTCATGACAAGCGGCACCGCCACCGTGGCGGCCGCGTCGCTGACGCTCGGACCGGGGTCCGTGCCCGCACAGCGCAGAGTCGGCGAGGCCGAGGTCAACGCCGTCGAGGAGGCCGTGCGCCGCATCCGCCTCCTCGACGACCGGCACGGCGCCGACGGCCTCTACCGGAGGGCGGCCCAGCCGCTGCGGGCGGCCTACGCACTGCTCGACGCGGGGACGGCGGCCCGCAGGTCGACGGCGGACCGGCTGCACGCGGGCGCCGGCGAGCTGGCCATCTCCGTGGGCTGGCTCGCCCACGACTCGGGCCGCTTCGAGGACGCACGCTCGCACTACGCGGAGGCGCTGGCGACCGCACGCGTGGCGGGCGACCCGGCCCTGGAGGCGCACGCGTTCTGCAACACGTCGTTCCTGGCCAGGGATGTGGGCCGGCACCGGGAGGCCGTGCGCACCGCGCAGGCCGGCCAGCGGGCGGCCCGGCAGGTCGCCTCCGCGCGGCTGCTGTCGCTGCTCGCGCTCCGGGAGGCGGGCGGCTGGGCGGGGCTCGGCGACCGGGCCGGCTGCGAACAGTCGCTGGCGCGGGCTCACACGTACTTCGAGCGGGGCAGCTCGGACGCCGACCCCGAGTGGATGTCCTTCTTCGCGGAACCGGAACTCGAAGCCCTTCAGGCCCAGTGCTGGTCGGCGCTGGGCGAGTGGGCCCGCGCGGCCCGCCACGCACAGCGCGCGGCCACGCTCCAGGACCGGCGCTTCACCCGCAACCTGGCGCTGTACCGCGCGGAACTCGCCGCCGACCTGGCGCGCGCGGGCGCGCCCGACGAGGCCGCGGCGGCGGGCGAGCAGGTGCTCGAACTGCTGGGCGAGGTCCGGTCGTCGCGCATCCAGGCGATGCTCGCGGACACGGCGAGGGTGCTTGTCCCCCACAGCCGCACCCCGGCGGTCTCCGCGTTCCTCCACCGTCACGCCTCGCTCCCCCACCACGCCTGACCTCGCTCTCGCGACAGCAGTTGCGCCCGGGGGCGGGCCCCGTGCCGGGTCGGCGTCACGCCTCCTGGTGGCCCGTGTCGTTCCAGCGCTCGATCGCCGGCTCCCCGTACGCCCAACCGAGCACCGACAAGCTCGTCGGGTCCAGCCGGATGCGTGACCCGAAGGAGATGTGCTCGCCCAGCCACCGCGCTCCGAGTGAGCGCAGGATGTGGCCGTGCGCGAAGACCAGCACGTCCCGGTCGGCCGAGCGCGCCCACTCGACGATCTCGTCCGCGCGTGCGGAGACGTCGGCGAGGCTCTCGCCGTCCGGGGCGCCGTCCTTCCACAGCAGCCAGCCCGGCTGGATCGCGTGGATCTCGGGCGGGGTCAGGCCCTCGTACGCTCCGTAGTCCCACTCCATCAGCGCGTCCCAGGGCTGTGCCCGGTCCCCGAAGCCGGCGAGCGCACAGGTCTCGCTCGCCCGTACGAGCGGGCTGGTGCGGACCTCGACAGCGTCCAGCCCCGACCACGGCGCGCGGTGCAGCCGTTCACCCAGCAGCTTCGCGCCCCGCCTGCCCTCCTCGAGCAAGGGGATGTCCGTCCTGCCGGTGTGCTTGCCGAGCAGCGACCATTCGGTCTGGCCGTGCCGGGCGAGGAGGATCCGCGGTGCCATGGGTGGCTCTCCTGAAGTTCACGATCGGGTGTCGTTCCATCTTCCCGTACCTGAACACGAGGCAACCTGCGGGGCGATCCCGGCGTCCCCTCTCCCGGAACGGGCGGGCTTCAACCGAAAACGGAGACACACCGGATGCCGCAGACCGCACCTCGCCACCGGCCCCGCTGGTGGACCGAGCTGCTGCTGATCGCCGTCGTCTACGCGGCGTACTCGGCCGGCCGGCTCCTCGCCCGCGGCGACGCGTCCACGGCGATCGACCACGGTCTGGCGATACTCCGGGCCGAGAAGGCACTCCTGCTCCACGCCGAGCATCCGCTGAACCGTCTCTTCACCCAGGCCCCGGCCCTCGGCATACCCGCCGACTTCTTCTACGCCTCCCTGCACTACGTGGTCACCCCGGCGGTCCTCGTGTGGCTCTTCCGCCGCCACCCCCTCCGCTACCGCGCCGCCCGCACCTGGCTGATGATCGCAACGCTGCTCGGGCTCGCCGGCTTCACGCTGATGCCGACCTGTCCTCCCCGGCTGCTGGACGCGAGCCACGGATTCGTCGACACGATGGCGCAGTACAGCTCGTACGGCTGGTGGGGCGCCGAAGCGAGCGCGCCACGCGGGCTCGGCGGCATGACCAACCAGTACGCGGCGATGCCCAGCCTGCACGTCGGCTGGGCCCTGTGGTGCGGGATCGTGCTGTGGCAGCACGGCCGAACACCGCTCAAACGGACACTCGCCGTCGCCTACCCGCTGCTCACCACGATCGTGGTCATGGGCACCGCCAACCACTATCTCCTCGACGCGGTCGCCGGGGCCGCCGTCATAGGCGTCGGTGCGCTGCTGACCAGGCCCGCGATGCGGCTCACCGACCGGGTCAGGGGGCGGTTCGGTTTCGCCGGCACCGCCTCGTACTCCACCGTTGTCGGTGCCGGATGCGAGACTTCCGCGGGTGAGCGAATCCCTGGACAGCGGACCCCCTCCTCCGCAGGAGCCGACGGCGAGCGGCCCGGCGCCGGGCCGGCCGGCGACAGCACTCCGGCAGCGGCTCGCTGAGCTGCGCGGTCCCGCCGCGCAGCCCCATCCGCTGGACGCCCGCGCCCTCGCGGCCCTCGCCGCCAACCCCGGCTGCAGACGGCGGGCGCTGCTGGACGGCGCCGGGGTGGACAAAGCTGCTTTGGCCACAGCGCTCGGGTCGCCGGGGACGTTCGGGCAGTCGCAGTTCGCGTTCGTGCGGGGCAATGCCTTTGAGGCCAAGGTCAAGGCCGACGGCGGCAAGGAGCTGCTGCGCCTGCTGGGCCCGGACGATCCCGCCGAGGCGCTGATCCCGGACCTGACGGCGGCGGGCCCCGAGGGCCGCGCGGCCCGCACGGCCCTCGCGTTGCGCGAGGCCACCGCGGCCGAGGCCTGGACGCTGCTCGACCACCCGCTGCTCGCACTGGATGTCGCCGGCTCCGCGGCCTACCTGGAGCCGGACGCGGTGGTCGTGCATCCCGACGGCCGGTGGACGGTCGTGGAGATCAAGTCGTTCCCGATGATCGACGCGTCGGCCGACGCGGCGAAGGTGGGCGCGGCCGCCCGCCAGGCCGCGGTGTATGTGCTGGCGCTCGAGCGGATCGCCTCGGTCACCGACGGCGCGCGGATAGCGCACAGTGTTCTGCTGGTCTGTCCCAAGGACTTCTCGAACCTGCCGACCGCGTCCGTCGTCGACGTGCGCAAGCAGTTGTCAGTGACCCGCCGCCAGCTGGCGAGGCTCACCCGGATCGAGGACATCGCGGCCGCCCTACCGCAGGGCGTCACCTTCGACCTCGAAGGCCGCTCGTCCGAGGAGCTGACGGCCGCGGTCGAGTCGGTCCCGCACGCGTACGCGCCGGAGTGCCTGGCCGCCTGCGAGCTGGCGTTCCACTGCCGCGACCGGGCCCGCGCAGCGGGTGCAGTCGAGACGCTGGGCCGTTCGGTCCGCGGCGAGCTGGGCGGTCTGACGACGATCGGCGACGTGCTGGCGGCGGCGCGTGGCGAGTCGGGCGACCCGGACGATCCGGCGGTGGCGGCGCTGCGGCGGGCCGCGGCACTTCGGACGGAAGCCCTCACCGGCGCGTTCGGGCACGCAGCGTCGCCGGTCAGGTCCTCTTTCTGCAGGTCGCCGTCGCGGTGCTGCTGATCGTGGCCGCGGTGGTCGCGCTCGTACT